>DTUY01000097.1 GCA_012963885.1 Candidatus Poribacteria bacterium
TCAGTGGGAAATACCTCGCCTTACCATCGGCGGGCTAATACCTTTGCTTGCAACGTAACTGACAACGGAATGCGACACTCACAGGAGGTTCTGAGGGGCAAAGTTGCATGGGTTAACGAAACCACTAGCTGATATTTAAACGAATTTACCCTGCCTAGAGAGGAGCCCCTTATAAATGTTGAAATCATACTGCCAACGGTATTGGATTAACACAACCCAACTAAGCTGTTTTGCTTTACTGCCCATCTTCATAGGGCTAATCCCAACAGCACAGCTGCTAAATTCAAAATGGCACAGGTAATACTCCGTAGTACATAATCTTATGAAATTATTAAGGGAAGGATATGATGGCCCAGACGGTCGGACCGATGCCGAGAAGGCGACTGACGGACGAGAGCGTATTTACCGAGCTGTGCAGCAAAGGGTTTTGCCTCCTGCCAGGCTACCTGCCCCGCGAACGAGTTAAAACCCTGGCAGCGGCAACGCGCCGTCTCCACCCACCTTGGTCTGATCTCCTGCCCGAGCAGCTGCCACCTTTGGGCAGCCTCCCGGCTCCGAACGCTTTTCCGTCTCAAAGCTCCAGCTTCCCGTTCGAAGAGCCGTGCCTTAACCAGGCCATTGTAGATCCAGACACGATCGCCCTTGCGAAACGCTGGTTAGGAACAGGGCAAATCTGCATGCGTGGTAGCGGATGCTCTGTTCGCTACCCGGGATTTGTGGATAGTACAGGCCGACACTTGGACGGATTCTCGCTACTCCAGACACAGAGGGCGAATCGCGGCCACAACCAACTCAAGTTTTGGTACTACCTTTCCGACGTCGAGCCTGAGATGGCGCCGACCTCGTTCTGGCCTACCCAATGGGGCGACGACGGCCCGCGAGTGGTAGGGGACGAACACAAGGTTACGGGGCCAGCCGGTTCGCTGGCTGTCTTCTCCATCTTCACCTACCACTCGCGGAATGACTTCACTCAGACAAGTGGCGAGCGATACGTCTTTACCGTGCGGTGGGGCCGGCGTGACCACCCTTGGGAAGGGCAGTCGGAGTACGTGATGTCGGGGAGCAACCCGGATTTCACGTACTTCATTGGCAGCCTGGCTCCTAGCACCCGAGAACTTTTCCACTTCCCACCCGTCGGCCATCCGTACTACACTGAGCATACGCTTCGCGATTTGGAGGACCGGTACCCTGGGTGGGATGCTAATGGTAAATACCGGGCTGCCATTGCCACGAGTGGCAATGCAAAACTGTAGTAATACATTACGCTGTGGAAGACTATTATATACCCGGTCTGCGCCACCGTTTCTTGTTCTTCAACAATTAAGACCTCTCAGTTGTGTGTCTGGTAAACGTGTTTCGGAATATTATTGTCGGGATTCATATTTCTTGACTGTTTCTAGTGCTTCAGGTGTGGCTATCTGCCCCAATGCTCTTGCTGCATGAACCTCTGGATCTTGCAATGCTTGTATCAGGTCAGGTACGGCATCTACTGATCCTATTTCCCCTAATGCCTCTGTCACACCTAAAGCCTTTGAGTGCGGGTTTAGATCTGACTCCAACCTGGTCTGGGATTGAATCTAAGTATCCGTTGCGATTTTGCTGTGCTAATCACGTTCACATTTCCTTCAAGTTTGCCGCGAATCTCAACCCTATTACCGAAATTTTGTTGAATCAAGTCGATTGTCGATTCCTGGAATCGTGTTGTCGGTTGGGTGAGCAGAAATGCTTCGTGTCCAGAGATGTCTGCTTCAAGCCCCAAAACGTGTGCTTCAGCCACATCTCACGGACCAGCGTTCGTGGGATTTCCAGCGTCGGAGCATCCAACGGGAATTCCGCTTGTTGCTCCGGTGAGACGACGTTCGTGAATTGAAGGCTAACGATAGATATTGTCGTACTTCTGGTAACCATCTCGCCGAGGCATTCGCCAATTTGCTTGGATAAGCCGTAAGGCTCAAACGACATCATTGGGTGCTCCTCGTCAAGTGGCAGGTAGAGTGGCACAAAGGCACTTGGATCATGCGCCCAGCCCATTCCAAACGCGCTGGAAGAGAACACGACACAACGCAAATTCTGATTCGTCGCTGCCCACATGATATTGAACGTACTCAATAGTATTGTTCTCGAACGTCTCATATCTATCAGCACCTGGGCCAGGAATCACGCCCATGTAGATAACCACTTCGGCATCGGTCAGTAAGGCTTTTGCCCACTCGGTGTCACAAAGTTCCGCTTGCACAAATGGCGAAGGTGAATCCTCAAAAGCCACCCTGTCCATGCTAAGCACATGGTATCCTTTATCCATCAGCCGTCTGGCGGCACCCGTGACTAAAATCATGGTTACGTCCCTACTTTAAAATAATATAAACCAAGCTGAGGCTCAATAAACAGTTGAAAGCAAAAGCAATAAAAAGAGCGCAATTTTGAGTTCTAAACCTGATACTGTCACCACTGGAATCAATAGGTCTCTGGCTTCTAGTTCATGATGCAGGCGTTGAGTGAACTCTATATCTTTACACTAATAGGAAATGAATGCATTGATCATATCAGTTGCCCTTTGAGGCTCAAGTTGTTGGACTAGCTTAGGCATTCTATCACAATTGGCGCATTGGGGTAAAAAGCGGGTTTGCTGGTAGGAATTGGGGTTGGCGAATAATGCAGGCACACAATGACAAAAGACGAGTCGACTCGTGGCAGCCCCGTCTATCTCAGTCTACACTCTTCTGGATGATAGATAGGATGGAGTGCTATGCAGATGAGTGTAGCCTTACATAGAGGGGACACCAACTAGTAGGGATTAGTCTGCACCTCCGATACCCTGTACACGATCGTTTCCGAATACGAGTTTGAAATTCGTAGCAGGAGGCGGGATTGAGCAATACAGAATTTTATTTATACTCACTTCGAGCATTGTTTCATTTAAATAAAAGCACTCTCACATCTCGAGCCAATTCAGTAAGTATACCATCATGTTTTTCAGTCTTATATAATACGGGGTCAAGGTCAGATATTCCTGATCGTGAAACTTTAATTGTTCATTTCTAGTTAAAGTGTGTGCTAATGAGGATTTGAGGTTAAGTTCAAGATTATAAATAGAAGCGATCAGTCTCGTGTTATAATTTTGGTCGATTAACATTAGTGCTGATTATTGCTACTAATTAGTCAGTATTGATTATTCGATTGAAATAAGGAATTCTATGATGGCTAAAGAGGTGAGGTTTGGCATTTTGGGCTTGGGTCGTGGCCGAAAAGCGGCACAAACAGCGATCCAAACAGCTGGCGCTAATTTGGTTTGTGTTTGTGATTTGCAAGAAGAGAAGGTCAAGGTCACAGCACAAGAACTGGACTGTGACTGGACAACTTCATACGACCAAATGTTGGCACGAGATGATGTTGATGCAATTGGTGTTTATACTTCTAGTGGTACGCACGCCGATTTTGCTAACCAAGCAATCGCCGTCGGCAAGCACGTCTTCGTAACCAAACCGATGGACATCGACTTAGATAAATGTGACCGCTTGATTGAAGCTGCCAAAAGAGCCAATTTAGTTCTGGCGGTTGATTTTATTCGCCGTTACCGAAAGACCGATCATCAGGTCCGACAAGCAGTTGCAGATGGTCTGATCGGCAATATCATTCTAGGCGATTTACGAATGAAGTGGTACCGGAGTCAGTCTTACTATGATGGAGGATGGCCGCCGGGCTGGCGAAGCCGGTCAAGTACTGAAGGCGGATCAGCGGCCAATCAAGGCGTACACTCGATCGACCAACTCCAATGGTTTATGGGCGATGTCAAAACAGTGCAAGGTCGATGTGGCACGTTCAACCATGAGATCGAGACAGAGGACTGTTCAGTCGGCATCTTGACTTTTGCAAGTGGTGCTTTTGGCATGATACAGACCACCACTTGCAGTTATCCCAGTTTGGGAACTACGCTACAAATCAACGGTAGTAAAGGCACTATTACGATGGATAAGTCAGGAGCCATAGAATTGATGATCGAAGGGCAAGAAGAAGCAACCATCGATCAAGTTGAAATCGAAACCGATTTTCCCGAAAATATTATTGAGGATATGGTCGGTGCGATTATTGACGGGCAGCCTATAATGGTCAGTGGTGAAGAAGGGAGGAAGTCGGTCGCGATTTTTACTGCCATTTATGAATCTTCACGCACTGGCAGTATCGTTCAGCTTTAACCCCAAATGCTTTAGTAGACCTCTTGCATAAATCAGGATTTGAGTTTAAGTTCAAGGTTATAATAAATAGAAGCGATCAGATTGAAACGTGATCCAAAACGCTGACGACGATTTTGATAACGCTGGCAAAGGATAGCAAACACCAGATACGGGCACAATCAACTACAGCTATGCTGGCCTAGGCTAGTGCCTTACCGCAGAATATCCTATCACTCTTGCGATAAAGCCTTCCACTAAGAATCTGACTTACACTGTAAACCTCCACTTTTAGGGCTATTCGCACGATTTGTCAGCCCCAATTAATGACAGCGCCCCCTGCCGCTTTACCCCGATGCGGTAATCGTGATAGAATGCCTAAGCTGGTCCAACAACTCATTGGTGTAATAAGTTGGGATGTCTGTTTAAACCGCTCCATTAAATAAATGATGTTAAGAGGAACCAAAGTGAGCCAAACTCAATATCCAAATATTGTGTTCGTATTTTCTGATCAGCAGCGGTATTCCGCCCTTGGGGCCAATGGTAACGATGTAATCCAAACGCCAGTTTTGGATGCAATGGCTACAGAGGGTATGGTGTATGATAACATGTTTTCGAATCATCCATTGTGTTCGCCTTATCGGGCAATTTTGTTGACTGGACGATATGGCTGGCAGAATCTTGTGATTGACAATGAATACCGCCCACGCAAAGATATACCAACATTGCCAGCCACCTTACGCCAACATGGATATGGCACAGCGCATGTGGGTACGTTTCACCTGGGTAAAGGCCCATACCCTGAGGAGGATCGGTATGGGTTGGATTATCTGGCAGCCTTGCACGGTGGAGGGGGATATTTTAATCGGAGTTATTATCAGAATGAAAACGGTCATACTTTTTTCGACGGTTGGGCACCCGAGGTAGAAACAGATCTGGCAATTCGATTTATGGAGAGGCATTTGGATGCGCGGCCGGATGATCCCTTTGCTTTGTTCGTGTCGTGGAGACCACCGCACTGGCCGTATAAGCAATATCCCGATGAACATTCTATATACGATCTGGCAGATATAGAGGTACCTGGCAATGTGCCTAAACAGATGGAGGCGTTTGCGCGACAGGAAATTGCGGATTATTATGGGTGCTGTACCGGACTTGATACGCAAATGGCACGGTTGTTGGAGGCATTGGAGCGCCTTGGAGCTAAGGATAATACGATTGTTTGTTACACATCGGATCATGGTGATCATCTGTCGAGTCACGGTTATGGCAAACCCTCTGATAGCTGGATGCCTGAATCGATGCGGGCATCTAAGGCAACACCTTATGAAGAATCGGTTCATGTCCCCTTCGTAGTCCGTTGGCCGAATGTAATTGAGGCTGGAACGCGAAGCGATGCGTTTTTTGGTGCGATTGACATTATGCCAACATTAATCGGAGCATGTGGTATACCGTTGCCTGAGGGGCTACAAGGCCGTGATATCTCGGGGGTCTGGCGGGGAGAAGGCGTACCCGAGGATACCGAGCTTACTCCTGGAGGATCAGATTCGATTTATCTCCAAAATATGGCGCACGGTTGGCCCAATCGTGATGGATGGGTTGGGCGTTGGCGTGGGGTGCGCACCGAGCGATGGACGTATGCGCGCTGGTATGCTAACGAGCGTGGGCCATGGTTGTTCGACCGGTTAGAAGATCCCTTGGAGATGGTCAATCTAGCTGGTGCTACAGAGGCACGGCCTGCGCTTGAAGAAATGGAGGAACGGCTTCATCGTTGGATGGAGGGAACGCATGATCCATTTGAATATGGTCAGCGAGGACCTCGTGGTTTTCTTGAGTTAGGACAGGAGTTTGCCAATCCTGCTCTGTACAAAGGATGGGGCGTTGCCTAAATCGTCAATACATGGAGTATTTGTATGAAGGTATGTGACCCACATTTTCATTTATGGAGCATAAACGAACGTCCGAATCCCAATTTGGGCGAAGGGTAAATAAAAACCTAGCTGTTTATCAGACCATAGATTATGCTCGCAATATGAATAAGTTGCCTATACCATTAGAACTAACATCAGGCGTGCATGTCGAAACTATGGTAGGACAGATGCTAGGTACGCAACAGGTTCAGCATATGCTTCAGATGATTCTTGATCAATAACTCTGCAAGCTTAGCACTTGTACTGCTGAAGGTTAACTGATATGGCCGACGTCTTCATCTCCTATTCGTGTAAAGATATCCAGTTTGCACAACGACTGCACCAAGAACTGGAAGCCAGAGGTCGTGAGCCCTGTCAATCTGCCCTCGTTGCGGTAACTAGCCATTATGTGGTAATCCAAAGCAGAGATAAATCGAGGGAAAACAGCACTTGACACAGAAACGGTCAAGTGCCAGAATGACAGGCAAATCAGAAAAAGTGAAACGTAAAACATGTTACACAATACATAGTACGATTTATTGAAGCGACAAGGTTTTAACTTGAGTTAGTACTGCTATTATACAGATACCTAGCAACCGAAAGGAGCTATTTCATGGTAGACTATCAACCTCTCGATTTGTCGGCATTGTGCAACGCGGGACTTGATGTATTGGGCGATGACTCGCACGCACCGATTGGCAGCCAAACCTTTCGTGGGTTGCCGTTCCTGGTGGGCTCAGACCAATCGAAATGTTTCATTGCCTTCGACAGCACATCCGAAAATATTACCATTCCTATCGATCAATCCGCACAGCGTGTCGTTATGGCACATCGCCTACTTGATTCTAATCTGATGGAGGGTGGCCCATTAGGGAAGCCTGTAGCAGATTATGTGTTCCACTTATCGGGTGGCGACCAGGTGTGTGTTCCCATCCACGAACGATTTGAAATTTCGGATCTTTCTAGGGGTGGCGCCCCATTCCGCGCGCTCCCTGATCAGAATGACATACTGATGCCGCGTTATGAAGGGACTTGGGAGCAGATGGGGCGTCGTCAGACCGAAGTGTCACGTGGTACGTCCCGCGGCTATTATCTGTGGGTTTGGGAAAATCCACAGCCAGACCAACAGATCGAATCGTTAAAGATCGTCCCGAAGGGGCCACGTTTCCTTATCGCTGGGGTCACGCTGTCGCATCTCGACGAGCACCCCTTCGTCCGACAGGGGAAACGTGAGGTACGCTTAATTCTCACTCATCCTGAAGACGCAGAGAAGCCGTTAGATCTCGAGGTGGAAGTGGACAGGGGCGTAGCGACATACGTCTACTCGCTGCCTGAAGCATCCCCCGATGATTTTATCAATGACGATTTCACCGGTTGGGGAGAGGTGCAGAATCCCAAATCCAGCCCCGCCTACGTCGAAGTCGCCGCCCTCCCATCGGCAACGGTGACGGTGAAGCAGGGCGAAGAAAAGGTTGGCGAGGTCAAATGGGGCGATGTTGAGAAGGCGAAGGTAGTCGAGACACCACGAATGCGCGTAGAACTATTAGACCGTGGACGGAATTGGGTGCATGTCACCGTCCTCGACGACGACACGGGCAAGCCTGTCCCCTGCCGTGTTCACTTTCGTTCGCCCGAAGGTATTCCTTATCAACCACATGGTCACCACAATCAGGTGAACTCCAATCTCGGTTCATGGCATATTGACGTGGGCGGCGATCTTCGGCTGGGACAAATCACTTACGCTTACATTGACGGTCGCTGCCAGGGGTGGCTACCGCGCGGTGAGGTCATTGTGGACATCGCACGAGGATTTGAGTACGAGCCGCTGAGGACGCGGGTGAACATCGAACCGGGTCAACGCGAACTAACCTTGCACCTCAAACGCTGGATTCACATGAATGATCAGGGCTGGTTCAGCGGTGACTCTCATGTTCATTTTCTTTCCGCGCAAGGCAGCCATACAGAGTCACAGGGGGAAGATCTCAATATCGTCAACCTCCTGCCATCGCAGTGGGGAAACCTGTTCACAAACGCGGAGGATTTCACCGGCCGGCCAAGTATCTCGCAGGATGGTAACAACATTGTTTATGTTGGTCAGGAGAATCGACAGCACTTTTTGGGGCACCTCATCCTCTGGGGCCTAACAGATCCAGTGATGCCGTGGTGCAGTGACGGTCCTGGTGAAGCTGAGCTTGGCGGGACGTTAGAAATCACGATGAGCGATTGGGCAGACCAAACTCATGCTCAAGGCGGCACAGTTATCATTCCTCACCTGCCCAACCCGAATGGTGAACCCGCCGCATTGATTGCAACCGGTCGTGTAGACGGAGTGGAGATGCTACGCCATGCTCCATTCAACCACCTCGAATATTACCGCTACCTCAACTGCGGTTATCGCCTACCTCTCGTTGGCGGTACGGATAAGATGAGCAGCGATGTACCTGTTGGGATTTATCGCACCTATGCTTATCTGTCCGGTGAAGAATTCAACTATGACAACTGGTGTAATAGTGTATCGCAGGGACGGACATTTCTTAGTGGTGGTCCCATCATTCATCTCACGGTTGATGGACACAATGTCGGCGATACCATGCAACTGTCAGGGAATGGCACAGTGGAGGTCGCTGCATGGGCGGAGAGCATTTTCCCAATTCACACACTCGAAATCGTTCAAAATGGACATGTGGTTGCTTCAACAGAAGATAGTAATGGTACGCGGCGACTGGCGTTGAAGGAACCGGTGAAAGTGAGTGGGCATACTTGGCTGGCAGCACGATGTGGCGGTCCCAACTATAGCAGCGTTCCGCATCATGACGGTTGGGGGCGTGGCATCTTCGCGCATACGTCGCCGATTTATATTGCCTGTGGCGGAGAGTGGTGGATGTTCGACAAGGACACCGCGCAATACATGCTCACGCTGATTGATGGCAACCTGACATACATCCGTGAGACTGCCGCATTGCATACCTCCGGAACAGTGACCCATCATCATGGCGAGAATGACCACATCGCCTATCTGGAACGTCCTTTCCTTGAAGCGCGCAAGGCAATTCACCGGCGGATGCATCAGTTAGGAATACCGCATTAATAATATGTGAAACAAATGGTCTGTAAAAAGTAGCCTGTCTTCTGGTTATTAGATCCAACCTGGAGTAGCGTACCTATCGGCGCACCATTTATCTCACTGGGTCGGTTAAAAGTGAGAGTGATGCCACCTATATTCAACACAGTTAATCCTCCTAATTTTGGGCAAAAAAAGGCAGTTCCTGCTCAGAGAGATCGGCCTTCAGTTAATAGGTTTTGTGGGTTAGTGAGTCACACTTCAGGTAGGGCTAAAGTATGGTCAACTACAGATGGGATGGATATAGCACGAAGTGTGCTAGGGGAAAGGTATGAGTACAGTATCCACTCAGCTTATGGAGTATATGATATAGTGAAGTAAGATTCTCATAGTGAAAGGAATGGCATGGTTTAGAGACCAGTTATTGTGGTGTCTGTCTTTGTTGGGTTGGTATGTGCATTGCAGGCTTAGACTGAACCACCACTTTACCCCAAGACAGCAATCGTGATAGAATGCCGAAATAAGTCCAACAACTTGAGGCTCGAATTCGCGTTAAAGATATTGAGTTCGACGACGCCTTCACAAAGCTTTTCAGCTCAGCCACCTATTCTATTGTGCCAGCTATTACCCAAGAATCCATCCCTAGTATTTCTTCTTTGGAGTTCTGTACCCAGTTCTTGATCAAGAACTGATTGCTTCCGGCAACGTAATCAGTGAGGCCATAGAGCCAGACCTGCGGCTTGGCTCTATGGCCTCATAGGCGGTGATCCACGTCTGACCTTGGTCAAGGGAGATCTGAATCTTGTTGTGTCCGTCCTCTGGCAGTCCCAGACGTATTGTCACATCCCATCCGTGCGGACCACCAGGCACGGGCAAGCGCGCAGTTTTGAAACTCAGCCCTTCGGCCGCGCGCATATCGTAGATAATCTCACCAGTGGCACTTGGCTTAAGATATAGGCCAAGGGGCCCAGCGATGAACCCAGAGTAGCTCTTGGCTTGGAAGCTCTTGCCACCTGCATCTAGGGTATCCCAATAATAGAATACGCCAGCCTTTGTAAAGTAGCTTCCGGGACTGGCGAGCTCTTTCAGCGTCCGTTCGGTGTCCCCCCGGTATCTGCCACCTAATGTTAGAGTATCATCAAGGTCGCTTACAAAGTCTACGTAGGATTCTCCTGTCTCCGTGGCGCGCTGGCGATCATCCCCGCTGCGAGTGCGATTGAGTTTACCGAAGGCCGACCAAAACTCTGCCCATAATTACTAGGTCAAAAGCTTGAACATTTCTACGCAAACATAGGGCCACCTCAAACTCCCCATCATGGCCATCCTTAGTCTACTTCACTCAACCTAGGGTGGAAGTGGGACGACGGTACAAACAAAGCGCCGGATAATTTTCCAGCGCAAAAGGCCTGATTTCAAAACGGCATAACCTTGCACTCCATCCCCATCTAGAAGTGTGTAGTCTGAGATAGACGGATTGGTCACTAGTC
>DTUY01000098.1 GCA_012963885.1 Candidatus Poribacteria bacterium
ATATAAAGATCATATCAGCTGTGAAAACTGATCAAAATGGGACTTTTGATAAATGTAAAGTATTTAGTATTTTAAGTTACTTTATCAAATAAGAAATTACGACCATACTTTCGCTCATTCAGGATTATAGATAAAGTTGATTTTTGCAGTATATAATGTCAAAATAATTCGTAGAAATATGCTAAAGTACTCCGAAAATTTTCTGTCCCTGATTACGGATTGGTGTAGAAAACACCACGTTAACTGAGTTTTCGTTTAGAACCAGATTTAAAGAATGTTGAAATACTTAAAATTGAAAAACTCGATATATTGGTAATTGGAGGTGGATTTATCGGTTGTGGCTTAATTCGAGACCTGGCTATGAATGGTGGTGTAAAGGTTGGACTGATTGATCAAGGAGACTTTGCTAGCGGCACAAGTAGCACACCGTCTAAATTGATTCATGGCGGTTTTCGCTATCTGTTAAATCATGATCTTGCGCTTGTCAGTGAAGCATACAGTGAGCGTGAAGTTCCACTTCGAATTGTGCCGGGACTTGTTAAACCACTTCCTGTGGTTATACTCAATTATATAAGGTGATCCATAATCCGTTTTTTGGTTGATATAGCAGATTATTACTATAATCACTTACTATCATAACTTATGCTGGCATTCGACAGCTTGCCACCTAAAGTAATCGTGGTTTTGTCTCAAGAGAGCATAAAATCATCGAATCCGAAAGTGGAGTTGTACTCGTGTATGGCCGTAAACTGATAACCTACCGGAATGAAATGGTAATTTATCTTGAAGATTTCCTTTGTCGTCGAGTGCAGGTTAGAATGATCAATGATCAGGAGGTTTCTGCAAGTGGAGAGGATCGCTGAGATGATCGATCAACTATGTTGTTGGGGCGTCGAACATGTTAAGGCTGAAGTTGATCAATACCTGCGGTGAATCAAGTGGCAGAATGCTGAGATCTGAGGAAAAGTATTAATACTGTAACACACCCATGCAAAAAAATCTGATCGAAATTTATTCTACACTTGATCAATGGAATGCTCAGTTGATTCAAACACAATTGAGTCGAGAGGGGATTCAAGCCTTAACAAAGCAACGACAGAATGACATTGGCGATCGTGAAATTGCTTTATTCGTCGGTTTCGAAGACGAAGCCAATGCGCGAGAAATTGTTAGTCACATCGATTTGGTCATTGCAGATAGTTACTTGGAAAACGAAGTGGACTCTGACCAAGAGACAGCGATAGAAGAATCAGAAATACCACAAGTCGCACCGACAGACATCTCGTCCATAACAATTGCTGATCGAGAAGGAATCGGTAAAATTATCCTCCATGTTGGTCGCGGTTGCGAACTTCAAGTTGGATTAGAACCTTATTACACAGTTGATGAAGACCAGTGGGAAGAATTTACGGACTTTAGCGCACAGCGTCAGGAGTTTTCGATCCTGCTGAGACATGAGTATCCAGAACTCTTCAAATGGCTTAAGAGCCATAAAATGATGCTGGAGTTCATTCGGCTTGTTGAATCTACATACCGTGATGTTCCGTCTCCACACTCCCAACAGGGACAGGATGATGGACAACATGCCGATTTGAGCAAATCCGCTCTGATGGGTTTCATATGTTCGCTTGTTGCACTTTTAGTAATTAAGGCCAACCTTCACTTACTGCTATGTTTAATTGTTCTGACATTGTCAGTTTCCATATCAATAATATCAGCATTTCGAATCCTTAAAAACCCTGATAAATCAAGAGGACTTTTGGTATCGATTGTGGCTTTGCTGATCGCCGGAATGGGCCTGTTATTTCTTGTGCAGAGACAAACAAATAGCAGTTTAGAAAACGGAACTTCACAACTGAGCGAAAAGTCCAAGCAGAATTTGGAGAAATAGATCCCAAACGGTATTTTATTGAAGGCAACATTTTTATAATTACCTTGACAATTTAGTCAGTCAATCAGTATAATCCTCGACAAATTTTTTGCGGGAATAGCTCAGTGGTAGAGCATCAGCTTCCCAAGCTGAGGGCCGCGGGTTCGAGTCCCGTTTCCCGCTTCCCTATTTCACGTATTAGAATCAATAGTAGTTCCCAAATATAACGTCACTACACTTAGAAGAGATATTACCATACAATGATGCAAAAAGAACGTACTAATACGATAGATGTCGAAAGCGATTCTTTTATAGAATTTGTACTGAATATCAGTGCGTTTGCCAAGCGTCACTCTAAAAATATTACTATTATCGCTACCATTATAATTTTAGGAATTGTCTTGCTCACATTGCGTCAACAGCGGATGCAAAGTAAAAAAGCAGATGCATCAGTTAAACTTACAAAAGCCTTTGAAAAGTTTAGCGAAGCCGAAAATGATTGGCTTGATTCTGATAATGCAAATACCGATCAGCTTCAGATAGTAGAAGCTGAATTTCAAAAAATTTTCCAAACATACAAAGGAACGGCGGCTGATCAAGCACGTTATAACTTCGCCAAAATTAAATACTATCGTGGCGAGTATGATATGGCAAAATCAAAGTTTGAAGAGATTTCCAATGATAAATCTGAGATTAGTCTTTTAGTTCTTTACGCTAGGGTGGCAATTGGTAATTGCTATGAACAGCAAGAGCAATATGTCGAAGCTATTAAGGTCTATGAAACTTTTATAAACTCAGCAGATCCTAATATTGATATGCCACTTCGTGACCATGTTATTGAACTTGCCAAGTTAAGCCAAGCACGGTGTCATAAAAAACTGGAACAATATAAAGAAGCCAGCAAAATTTATAAAAGTTTAATCGCGAAATTCGAAAAAAACTTGGATAAGGCTATTAAAGATAAAAGCATGGAACTTATGGAGAGTACCAAATCCCTTTTGAATGATCTGCCTATTTCAGATAGACCGTCTGTGACTAATCTCGGCGCAGATATCGCCTACGATACTTTTGTGAACTATCTGAAAGCATTCCACGAGTATAAAATTGCCAAAGACATAAAAGGCGGTTTGACCACGGCAGTTCGCAAGAAATTCCGGAAATTTGAGACAGAGTCAAATACATTTGTTGAAGATCTAAAACAAGCACAGAAGAATAAAGTAGAAGGACGCATATCAACCGCGCTATTTTATTATGATCAAGCCGTCGGACTAAGTTTTGCACCAAGTCGTGCTATCTATGAAAAAGCGCTTTTCGAGTCGAATAAGTTTCAGTACTCTCAAAATTGAGCATTACTGCGATCTAGAGCATAATATTAATAAATCTTAATATATTATATGGCCTATTCAGAAAAAGTTCTTGAATATGATAAACTGAAGCTATTATTGGCAACGCATACGCTCTCTGAATTAGGCAGATGCAAGGTTGAACAACTTAAACCCATTCATCACATCGATGCTATCCGTCATCATCAGCAACTTTGTACAGAATCGAAAAGTTTTTATCAGACTCAAGGAGGATTTCCGCTTAGAGGAATTCAAGATATTTCGCCTGCGCTCAAGCGGGCGAGAAAACATGGTGCTATTCTCCAACCTGATCAGCTAAATAATATCTCAAACGTGATTGGCATCAGTCATAAGATTAAACATAAAGCATCGAAGTCAAACCGACAGGATTTCCCTAATTTGTTTAAAATCTTTGATGCCCTTCACAACTTTCCACACCTTGTTGAAGCAATTAAAAATGCTATTGGCTCTGAAGGCGAAATTTTGGACTCTGCGAGCCCTGAACTCAGATCAATTCGCAGGGAACTTGTCAAAACTCATAAGGCTCTTCAATCAAAACTTAATTCAATCCTACAGTCTCCAAAGCATCACAAGTCAATCCAAGAAAGTATAATTACCTCACGAAATGGCCGTTACGTTATCCCTATTAAGCAAGATGCGAAGGGAAATTTTCAGGGTGTCGTTCATGGTCAATCAGCCAGTGGAGCGACGCTTTTTATGGAGCCATTCGAGGCAGTCGAAATCAACAACCGAATTGCGAAGCTGATCGATGTGGAGCGTGAGGAGATCCATCATGTCCTCTATGACTTGACTGCCCAAATTTATGAGATAGTACCAGAACTCGAGAACACGATGGAATGCTTAGGTGAACTTGAATTTTTGGGGGCAAAAGCGCAACTAAGTCTGGAATTAAAGGCAACAGAACCCAAATTAAATAAATACGGGTTTACTAAACTGGTTGCCGCACGCCATCCATTACTTGAGCTTAGTCTGCGCTCTTCAAGGAAAGAATCTTCCCTTGAAGAAATCATTCCCACTGATATATATCTTGGCGGCGATTTTAATACTATGGTAATCACTGGGCCAAATACTGGAGGAAAAACAGTTGCCCTTAAGGCGTTTGGTCTGTTAACACTTATGGCACAATCCGGTTTACATATTCCAGCTAGAAGTGGAAGTGAAGTTGCTGTTTTCGATCATATTTTTGCTGATATCGGTGATGAACAGAGTATCGAACAAAATCTGAGTACCTTTTCCTCACACATGACCAAAATCATCGATGTGCTGAAAAACATGACTGAAAATTCACTTGTGTTACTTGATGAGGTTGGTGCAGGTACTGATCCTGCCGAAGGAGTGGCGCTCGGTATGGCAATTATTGATTGGCTGACGGAATATGGGGTAAAAACGATTGCCACAACCCATCATAGTGTATTGAAAGCACATGCTCATAATCAGGACGGCATGATAAACGCGTCAATGGCATTCGATTGGAGTTCGTTGCGTCCTAGTTACCATCTTCAAATTGGGCTACCCGGAGGTAGTAATGCGATTAATATTGCTGAACGGTTGGGCATGCCTGACGCAATTCTTGAATCCGCAAAGTCTTATATAGGCGAACAGAAAGTTACTGTTGAAGACCTCCTTATTGACATGCAAGAAGCAAGACACAAACTGGAGACAGAGCGTGATACCCTCCAGCGTCGGGTGGAATCAACTGAAGAAAAACGTCGGAAATACGAAATGGAAATCGACTCACTTAGGCTTGAACGGGAGACCTTAAAGCAGGAAGCTAAAAATGAAGCTGCTAGTATCTTGAAAGACGCGCGTCGGACAGTCGAGGAGACAATTGCTCAAATTCGGCGTGAACAGGCCTCTAAGGAAAGTGTTAAAGCCGCGTTTCATCGTCTTGATGAAACTAAACAAGGGCTAAAGCAAACCAAGAAAGCCAACATATCTCAAACCCAATCCCCTTATATTGATAAGCTTCAGGTTGGAGATAAGGTTCTTATACAGAGCCTAAATCGGTTCGGCGAAATTATTTCACTAGAAAAAGGTAATGGAAATTTGATCCGAGTCCAAGTTGGTAGCATGAAGATGCGCGTTCCGGAGGATGACATAGGAATTCCATTAGATCTCAATAACACCACTGAAGTCTCTACATCTGTTCTAGACATCCAACATAACAAAACCGAGAACGTCCAATTTGAAATTAATCTCATCGGTAAAAAAGTGGACGATGCACTTAATGAAATTGATAAATATTTGGATGATGTTCTTCTTAGTGGTTTATCGTCTGTACGCATCATTCATGGCAAAGGCACGGGTGCCTTGCGTGACGCGATTCAGAATTTTTTGAACGGTCATCCGTCCGTTTTGGATTTTGATCTTGCCCCTCGGTCCAAAGGTGGACGGGGGGCAACCGTTGTCAAATTACGAGAATAAATGCCAATGGCTACTCGATCTTTCAACCACATTCCTTCAGAAACAATTGATGAAGTCCAACAAAGAAATGACATTGCCGAAGTGATTATGGAATGTGGCGTCCCTTTGAAGTTGGTGGGGAAAAATTACAAAGCATGCTGTCCTTTCCATGATGAGAAGACGCCCTCGTTTACTGTGTCATCTGAGAAACAGATGTTTTACTGCTTTGGATGCCAAATGGGAGGGAATACTATAACGTTCCTTCAGAAGTATGAAAATAAGCCATTCATTGAATCGATTGAATGGCTGGCCAATCGAGTCGGAGTTCCGTTGCCAACGCAGGATCTACAAGCAAAAGAACGGGCAAAGAAACGTCTTAATCTGGAAGAACTTAATCGGTTGGCAACTAAATATTTCCATCGTAATCTGCTCGATTCCCAAATAGGAGAGAAAGCCTCAATTTATCTGAAAAACCGACAGGTTTCAAGCAGCACAATTCGAACCTTCCAGATTGGATATGCCACCCGAGGCTCGAGAGATTTCCTTGAAGATGCAATACGACAAGGTTCCTCCAAGCAACAACTTCTGGATGTCGGATTGATCAAAAATGGCGAAAAGAGAACAACCGACCGTTTTCGGGACCGCGTAATTTTTCCAATCATTGATGAGCGAGGTGTTCCAGTTGCTTTTGGTGGTAGAGTGCTTTCACCGGATGCCGTTCCAAAGTATCTCAACACTTCGTCAACCATACTTTATGATAAGAGTAAAACCCTCTACAATCTGCACAGCGCAAGACCCACTATGCAGAAAACTCGTCAGGCAATTCTAGTGGAAGGATATTTTGATGTTATCCGCTTAAGCCAAGAAGGAATCGGGAATGTGATTGCTTCACTTGGAACATCTTTCAGCGAATCACACGCAAGTCTCCTCAAACGATTTGTGGACGAGGTTTTTATTGTTTTTGATGGTGATAGTGCTGGTATCCGAGCGGCAGTACGCGGTTTGAACCACTTGGTAAAAGAGGGTTTGAAGGTTAGAGTAATGATGCTGTCTGGAGGTCAAGATCCCGATGCGTTCGTATTAGATCATGGAATTGATGCGTTTAACAAGCGTCTTGCTTCGGCAATGAACTTGGTTGAATTCCAAATCCAGCGGGTTGTGGAGACGGGCGGGCTTCGGCAGATTGACGTCAAGACTCAAGTCTTGAAAGATATTGCTAACACCTTGTCCCATATTAAAAGTCGAGTTGAGTTAGATCAATACATCAACTATACTGCACAGGAACTTGATTTAGATCGGGCTGTCATATGGCAGGAACTGCGTGCGCTTGGTGTTCAGCCGCCGAAAGTGAGCAAATCGTCCGGAATAAAGGCTAAACCAAATAAAACCTTACTTAGTCCACGTCACTCGATTGAACAGCAGTTGATAGAAGTCCTATTTCAAAATCCGGGTTTTATACCAACTGCCAAAGAAAATTTTAGCTATGATGACTTCAAGCATCCTGTGTTTTCAAAGATTGCCAAAATGTTGTGGGAAGTAAGTGAAGCCGATGATAATATTTCGATGCAGAATTTTATTGATGAGTGCAATAATCAGGAGATTCAAAACATAGTTGCGAGTTTTGCACTAAAAGAAAATAATCTCCCAAACCAAGAAATAAGGCTGGAAGGATGTTTAAAGAAACTTAATCAATTTGTGCTCTTGGATCTCGAACACAATATCCGCACAACTGCCCTTGCAGAAGGTCATGATGATGTTGAAACACTTATGGAACTCGTTGAGCTTTCAAAAAGGAGGAAGCAATTCAATCTTTGAGTTTACAGTCATTATTTTCTACGACATGGCAAGCAAATCTGAAACAGAATAAAATATAGAAATGGAAAATTCTGCTGATTTTTCAAACACGGGGGACAATTATTTAGAGATCGCTGATGGTGGAACTCCATCAGCAGCGAACCTTAGTCAAACATTGTTGGGTGATTTTAGTCAACTTCGCCTTTCTGACGCTTATATAGATGAAGGAGATTTCGCAGCGATGGAAATAGCTAATATAAGTCAGTATTTAGAATCTGAGAATCATATCCAAAACCAAAATCAAAATCAAGATGATGAAACCTTTCTTGATTTGCGTGCCGGTGAACTTGATAAAACAGATGACCCTATTAAAGTGTACCTGAAGGAGATGGGTAAGATTCCGTTATTATCGAAACAACGCGAAATTGATCTATCTAAAAAAATTCAGGAAGGATTTAATATTGTTCGTGATTCTATTTTTTCAAGTGCCTATGGAGTAGTAAAAATTAAGAGAATTTTCTATATCGTTGTTTCAGGTAGGAAGAGGCCATCAGACCTTTTAGATTTTCCTGTCGAGATTTCCTCCATAGATGAAAAGGATAATCGATATCTTGAACTCACCAAGCGACTGATCGGTGAGTTGAAGAAAATTGAGGCTCAGGTTTGTGAAAAAGAGATACAGTTGGCGAAAAATAATCTTGATCGTAAGTCTAGAAAACGGATTGAAGATGGCTTAAGATTGAATCATGAAGAAATCTCGGGAAAACTAAAACTTGTTAAGATCAACCAAGACGAAATTCTCGCAATCTGTGATGAGTTTAGAGAATTGGTCAGAAGAGTAAAAGATCTTTCGGGCAAGATAACTGCTATTGAAGATATTGTCGGCATGTCATCTGAACAGATTCAACAAGTAGTCGAAAATAATTTTCGGAATGGAAGTCCTAAGATTGAAGAGGATTTGGTTGAATACAATCGAGGTATTGTTAGGGCAAAACGCCAGATTAAACATATCGAGTCAGAGGTGGGACTATCTCACAAAGAGTTGTTTCAGGTAGTTGATAAAATAAATAGAGGTAAAAACCTGTCGCAGGAAGCAAAGATGGAAATTGTTGAATCTAATCTGCGATTAGTGGTTAGCATCGCTAAAAAATATAGAAATCGCGCTTCCGGTTTGGTGTTCCTCGATTTGATTCAGGAGGGTAATATTGGACTTATGAAAGCGGTTGATAAGTTTGATTATCGACGAGGCTATAAATTCAGTACCTATGCGACTTGGTGGATACGGCAGGGTATTACGCGTGCGATTGCTGATCAAGGACGTACTATCCGTGTTCCGGTACATATGATTGAAACAATCAACAAACTACTTCGTACCTCTCGCCATCTTGTACAGGAGAATGGCCAAGACCCCGACCCTCTATCGATTGCCAAGCAAATGGAGATGAGCGTTGAAAAAGTGCGGCAGATACTGGAAGTCGCACAGGAACCGATTTCGCTCGAAACGCCGATTGGAGATGAAGACGATACTCAGCTCGGTGATTTTATCGAGGATAAAAAGATCAATTCTCCTATTAATGCAACGGCTTTGGTAATGCTTAAGGAGAAAGTGAACGAGGTCCTCGATACGTTAACGGCAAGAGAGAGGCGTGTGATTATACTCCGATTTGGTATTGAAGACGGTTGTCCGTGTACGCTGGAAGAAGTTGGAATGGAATTTAGCGTGACTCGTGAGCGAGTCCGTCAGATTGAGGCAAAAGCCTTGCGGAAACTTCGACATCCAACTCGCAGTTATTGGTTAAGGGGCTTGCTTGATCAATAACAAAATCTGTTCCAAATAGCATTGACAAATGAGGGCGCTGCAATTATAATCCTTAGCTTGTAGCCTAATTGGGGTCCATAGCTCAGTGGTTAGAGCAATCGGCTCATAACCGATCGGTCCTAGGTTCAAGTCCTAGTGGGCCCATCAATTATGGGGCGTTAGCTCAGGGGTAGAGCGCTACCTTCACACGGTAGAAGTCACTGGTTCAAATCCAGTACGTCCCACCATCTCCGATGTTAGATCAAAATATTATCAGATTTTTATGGTTCATTTGCAAGTAGCTTTTATCTCAGAAATACTCTTGACTTAGTATTTTTAGTAATGTTATCATCACTCCAAGCTGAATTCAGGTGATGGAGTTTTAACGGGTTGCTGGTGGGAAATTCGATTTCTACAATCCATCAAGAAACAGAGCAAAATCCGGTTGTTGATGGCAAAGCAAAGCATTCATCAGAAAATGTAGAGTTGAAGCAAAAAAGTGTAGTGGGTGTTATCATCCACTCTTTTTTTGTGATCCCATTTATGATTGCCTGTTTCTGTGTGGTGGTGTTTGCCGTCTTTTCCCTCCTGACTTGGGAAAATGACGATGTATACAATCACCTTAACAAAATCAAGATAGGCAATCAAACAGTCCGTTGGCAATCTGCGTTTGAACTATCCAAATTATTATCCAAACCCAATCCAGCCATTAATGAAGATCGCTTCGTTGCGGAGATGATCAGTGTCTTCAACAGCCCAATCACGAAAGCTGATGACAAGCGTGTCCGAAATTACCTTGCCAGAGCAATGGGGCATACGGAAAACCCTAAATTCGCTATCCCCCTACGAAAAGCTCTTGAAAGAGAAGATAATCTGGATAACCTGATTTCTGTTATATATGCACTTGGATCGCTAAGAGATTCAGGTGCGGTTAGCAGCATTCACCAGTATATCGATCACCCACAACCTGAAGTGAGATTAGCTGCTGTCATTACGCTTGGCAATATCGGTCAGTCGAGTTCCATCCAACACTTGCAAGGAGCTTTAAATGACACCGAGGAAAATGTCAGATGGGATGCTGCCATTGCTTTGGCTAAGATGGGTGATAGTTCGGGACAGCAAGTCATCCTTCGTTTGCTGGACAGAGAATATCTGGACAAATTTTCTGAAGTTGATCCATACGAACAAAATCAGATAATTCTCGTGGCAATTAGAGCATCAACACATATTAAAAATCCTGTTCTGAGTGAAGCGATCAAGAAATTAAGCAAAAACGATCCCAATATGAAAGTGCGTAATGCTGCAATGGAGGCATTAAAATGAGTGAAGAAAACGATATCTTCGACGATGCCGAACTGGAAGGATTATCACCATCCCGACAGAAAATGATCCTTC
>DTUY01000099.1 GCA_012963885.1 Candidatus Poribacteria bacterium
TGGAATTGAGTTTTCGATAAACGAAGCCATCAACAAATCTAGTGTCCTCAATCCGCAGCGTGAACTTACGATTATTTTTCGGATTTAGATAAGTCCACGTACCATTTGATGGGGTAGGAAATTCAACAGCATGCAATCCTTTTATATCACCAAGTTCTTGATCTATAACAGGATCATTGAACGGATCACCATCGCTACAACTGAAAAAAGATAAAATCAACAATCCAAAAATTAAGAAATGTGTTAGATCTTTGAGCATATCATTCTTGTATCCGGTCTACTTGACAATCACCATTTTCCCACTGCCAACATAATCTGTTGTCCGAAAAACATAAAAATAGACACCGCTTGCTACCCTTTCCCCCGTGGCTGTCCGACCATCCCAATAAGCAGCAAAGTCCTTATCAATATATCTGCCAGTCGGTTTCATGCCAATATCTAGAGTACGTACTTTTTCACCTGCTAGTGTGTAAATATCGATACTAATCGGTGAATCTTTAGCTAACTCATAGGGAATCCAAACCTCTGGATTGAATGGATTCGGATAACTCTGGTACAACGTGGTCTGAGAGGGTGCTGCAGCGGACAGATTATCTTCAGGAATATAGTCAGGTGTTATCTGTCTCCGACCAATGGCAGGTGTTCCCATCAGACCATATTGGCTAATAGGGACAATGGCATAAAAGTAAGCAACCCCCTTCGGATTAAACGACTTGTGGTCCACGTTGATGTCTTGAAAAGTGGTTGCATCAAAGAAATTAGTGTCCGTTGCCTCAACGTATCCAACAATATTAATGTCACCATCAGGTACGCCGTTACCATCTTCAATGCCGGCGGCCGTGATGGTACGGTCGCCGGCATTGAAAACTTGAGCAGCGTTTTGGAATGTCTTAAGAGTGTGACGTTTGGTATCGGTTCTGAGCTCAAACCGCTTACGAACGATAGCTATCTGTTTGATCTCTGTCAGGTCTTCGAGTTCCCATTCGATGTGGACGCCACCGTTTTCTCCCTTGGACAGTTTCGGTTCGGTCAATCTTCCTGCTGGAGGCACACCCGCATAATAACTTATGCTACCACCTGTTGCATTTTCTCCCGTCTGGGGATTATAATCAGGCGTAATAACCTGCTCAATGTCAGGGTGAATGTTGATCAGAATCAATACGATCTTAGTAATATCGCCGTGTTTGCCAAAGTTCTGGAAATTCATCTGTGCTTCTTGTGACCGGTGATAAGTGAAGACCTCTGTGTCCTCAGTTGTTCCGTTGTTCTTATGCAGAATAAACTTCACTCCCCAACCACGCAGACCCGTTGAACCAAGCCGACGCAGCTCCTTTTCAATTTTTTCACGACGCTCCGCGATTTCAATGGTTCTTAGATCTATTGGGGCGATATCCATCCCGTCTACTCGAACAGCAAAGTCCTCAAATATCTGACCATTCTCCGGTGGACTAAATACAACATAGCGAGCAGCAAACGCTTCCGGCATTTCCTTATCATTGTAATGCCGATGGACAGGATATGAATTATGGATATTGGTCGGGTTAATGGCAACTCTGGGAAAACGGTTTCCATTAAAATAGTGCCGCCCCTCATCACGATCTGCGGTATAGTAGTTCCAAACAGTGAACATTTTGAATGCTTCGGCCAGAGTGGTGCCGTAGTCCTCAAAGAGTGCAGCAAAGCTTCGGTATTCTCGGCCGGCACCTTGTGTCGCTTTAGCAAAATATTTTCGCACAATATCCATTTCAAACCGCTCGGTGATATAGAAGAACCAGATCATCGAGCCATAATGATGATGGAAATCTGTTTCATCGAGAGAAATATCCGGAATGATAAACCAATCATGTAATTGGCCCGTATAATAGTGGTAACCATCAGTTTCATCGATATTGTCGATGTCAGGAATATCATCAAAATCCTCGTGGAACCTAAGTTCATCTCGGTATTTTCGAATCTCGTAAATACGCCGTTTGGTCCAATCCTCGTTCTGTCGATGATCTCGAATGCGCCATCGCAATCCTTTTCCGGTCTTCTTATCAGGGGGGATTCTGATGACGGAAACATCATCACGGACGCTCTTTTTATCCGGTGTCAATAGAAAGATCTTGTGTTTGTCTTTCAATTCCCTGGCTAATTCAACGGGAACCATCAACTGATCCAGATCTTCTTGATACTTTGGATCAATGTTGAAGACGGCTCTTCCACCATCATAGACTCTCGACTCTATCCAAGTGGCAGTAGCTTCCATAGTCCACGCAGGCATTTTAGCGTTATAGGCTAATTGAACACCATGGAAGTACTCGTGGGCAATGGTGGTATCGATGTAACGATTTCCCTCTGATCGGCCGAAGTAATCCCACATCCTGGAGTTAATTAGGTAGAACGGAATAGCTGTTACTCCAGCCGAAATAAAACGCCCGCTAATACCACTGTTTAGCGCTAAACCTAGGGAACCAAATTTGACTAAATAAATATCTGCTTTGATGTTCCCACCGTTATTCATTGCCCAAAAATCGTCATATGGTTCCTTAAATCCCATTGCTTTGATTTCGATACGATAGGATTTTTCAGCTGCGTCCGCCGCCCTATCAACATAGTCCGGAACCCCATTCCTTGGGCTGTAATCGTCTAGAGGCGGAGCATGACGGTCATTGGTCGAATAGTGTAT
>DTUY01000100.1 GCA_012963885.1 Candidatus Poribacteria bacterium
CCAACTGGGTTGCTGATACCCGCCTGATTACCCCGTACACGAGTTATCTATTGCGCCGGTTTCTATGATTTTTAATAGTTGTCTTCCAATCAATCCATATAATACGGCCAACATATTACACATGTTCAATTTGCAAAACAAAATTAAGAATATGCCGTACGGAATATATTATTTGAAGTGCTTCATATCTATGATAGACCAACTCCAATAGGACTAACAGAAATGGAAGCGGATATATTTTTCTTGGCATGTCTATATTTGATTACGATTATATTCAATCTCTTTAATCTATCTCTTTAATTAGGAATGATTTACTTGTACTTTAGAGAAAGAGCCCCTGTCTTTTACTAGTAATTTATCAACAATTAGGTTCGGAGAGGAACACTGTTGATACTTAGCCCTCCAAAACGAGCAAATTTTACTGCTCAGATTTCAGTTGGCCTGCATAACAGAGTTGGTCCCATTGAGTCGCTTGAAATGTCGGTTGTTGGCCTTTAATAACGGATAAAGTATCCTGACAAGCATGGGTGAAACACCGTCGATGGCAAAAGTCGGTTCCACCTGCAATATGGGGGGTCACTAGTACATTCGGGTGTCGACGAAACCAAGCGTTTTTGGGAGGTGGCTCAGGATCAAAGACATCAATAGCAGCCGCCAACTCATTAGCCCGAATCCTTTCCCATAAGGGCTCCTGCTCAACTACCGCCATGCGTGTAACTAAAACAAACAACGCGCCTTTTGGTAAGGCGGAAATAACCTCTCGATTGATAATTTCCAGAGTTGTTGGTACTGGCGGGAGACCTACGACAAATATCTCTGATTTCTCTGCTAATTCGACCAGAGACTCAGAACGCCGGATATTGTGATTATCTAATACATGATCAGCCACAAAGGGATCGTAACTCTGAACAGTGCACTGAAAAGGTTCAAGTAATTCAGCATAACGCCGATTGATACTACCAAATCCGGCTAGACCAACTTGGCGACCAGTTAAATCACCATAGACGAAGTCCGGGTGATTCCATGTTGCATCACCTCGCCAATCACCATTTTGTGTAGCGTACAGTGACTCAGGGATGTGGCGAATCAGATTTAGTGTCATAGCTAATGCGAATTCGGCCACCGAAGGTGTCATTCCACGTGACGTATCAATGACGGTAATACCTCTTGAGGTCAGTGCCTCAATATCGATCCAGTTAGCAAACCGATTATCAAAAGTCCCAGAAAAAACTTGCAAATTTTTAGCGGACTGCCAGTGATGGGGATCGATCGGGGGACGGTACCACGGGCCGACTATCGCACCATGGGCCGTTTGTAAAGCCTTGTAAAAGCGATCCAGGGCCGTTGCTTCTTCTCCTTTGGAGACAACAATCTGTTCTACAGTTCCTTTACGGCTCAGTAGATTGCAACCGAAACTATGATAGTTTCTGACAATATCTGGCTGTTCTCTAACTAACGTTACAAAATTCATGGAGGAACCTCTCTTGGAATTTAGTAATAGATAATACCTGTAGAATGTCTTGGCATTTGTTTTCTCAAAATTCGCTTTTGCCTGATTCAGATTACTGTCCCAAAAACACATTAAAAAAATAGCGTTCAATCTGCTATCGTGGCCGTATAAACGTGAGCCTGACACCTTACGACTGTAATCCCTCACTTGACGTTCGGATAATTGTCATCTGCTCTTTAATCTATCTAGCTGGATTAAATTAGATCTGGACTGTCTCGCCCAATGTGGTGAGCAAGCAGACTAATAGTAAGGTTTCAATTGTCAATCCCCTCATCAAATCGATTGACAAAAATGTCGGTTAATTAACAGTCCTTCCCAGATTAATAACCTGCCTGTTTACTTCTTCGCCACGCCATTTATTTTTTGAAATCAATTGAATCCAGCGTAAAGAAAAGTAAAAATTGCAGTAATTGTTAATGCTGACAACCAACAGTATATTATTTGAATCAGGCTATCAAGAATACAGATCTCTGTCAAGAAATTAGCCAACATGCCTCTACTCACAATTGTGATTCAAAATTTCGTCTTAGCCTACTGATAATTGTGTGGTTTACGCATCAGGTTCTATGGATCTGTTAAATCGACCTTGGGATGCTATCAATTATTTTCCTATTGGAATTTATCCGTTTGCATTAGGTTTAGCATTTCTAATGTCATTGGATCTCTCTTTTTCCTGCAGGTTTTCCGTTATTGATGTTAATGACTTTTATTCGGAGGACTTTTTTGAACAGATGATGTAAAACAGGCTGAATGAACAGAATAGAGACAGCCAACCAAAGATTGAAAAGATTAGGTGTAATTGGCAGAAGGTTAGAAGGAACATACAAGAAAAGAGCCAAGACTAAAGAACTCGCAATCCATCCAATGTACCTACGCAGTAATAAATTAAATTTAAATGTTGAACATTGAGCCAAATAGGTTTAGGGACACTCATCTTCCTGATTAGAGTAACAATGTGGGTGTATATAAGCCAATCTTGTCACTAAAAAAGTTTACAAGGATGAGACGGTTTGGTCAATAATGAAAAGGTTGAAAAGATTAGGGAAGAGAGAAAAGGGTACCAACTGATGCCGATACCCGCTTGATTACCCCGTACGGGAGTTGAACCCGTGCAGATCTTTACGCTGTCTTGGTACCTGTTCTTTTGCGC
>DTUY01000101.1 GCA_012963885.1 Candidatus Poribacteria bacterium
TGGAATTGAGTTTTCGATAAACGAAGCCATCAACAAATCTAGTGTCCTCAATCCGAAGTGTAAACTTACGATTATTTTCAGGATTTAGATAAGTCCATGTTCCATTTGACGGGGTAGGAAATTCAACAGCATGCAATCCTTCTATATCACCAAGCTCTTGATCTATGACAGGATCATTGAACGGATCACCATCGCTACAACTGAAAAAGGATAAAATCAACAATCCAAAAATTAAGAAATGTGCTAGATCTTTAGAACATATCATTCTTACATCCGGTCTACTTGACGATCACCATTTTCCCACTGCCAACATAATCTACCGTCCGAAAAACATAAAAATATATACCGCTTGCTACCCTTTCACCCGTGGCCGTCCGACCATCCCAATAAGCAGCAAAGTCCTTATCAATATATCTGCCAGTCGGTTTCATACCAATATCTAGAGTACGTACCCTTTCACCTGCTGGTGTATAAATATCAATACTGATCGGTGAATCTTTGGCTAACTCATATGGAATCCAAACCTCGGGATTGAATGGATTCGGATAACTCTGGTACAACGTAGTCTGAGAGGGTGCTGCAGCAGCCTGATTATCTTCAGGAATATAATCAGGCGTTATAGGCTTCTGACCAATGGCAGGTGTTCCCATCAAACCATATTGACCAATAGGGACAACGGCATAAAAGTAAGCAACCCCCCTCGGATTAAACGACTTGTGGTTCACGTTGATGTCTTGAAAAGTGGTTGAGTCAAAGAAATTAGTGTCCGTTGCTTCAACGTATCCAACAATGTTAATGTCTCCATCAGGTACACCATTGTTATCACGGTCGCCAGCATCGAAAACTTGAGCAGCGTTCTGGAATGGCTTAAGAGTTTGACGTGAGGTATCGGTTCTGAGCTCAAACCGCTTACGGACGATAGCTATCTGTTTGATCTCTGTCAGGTCTTCGAGTTCCCATTCGATGTGGGCACCACCATTCTCTCCCTTGAGCAGTTTCGGTTCGGTCAAGCTTCCTGCTGGAGGCACACCCGCATAATAGCTTATGCTACCACCTGTTGCATTTTCTCCCGTCTGGGGATCATAATTAGGCGTAATAACCTGCTCAATATCAGGATGAATGTTGATCAAAATCAATACAATCTTAGTAACATCACCGTGTTTGCCAAAGTTCTGGAAATTCATCTGTGCTTCCTGTGACCGGTGATAGGTAAAAACCTCTGTGTCTTCAGTTGTTCCGTTGTTCTTTTGCATAATAAACTTCACACCCCAACCACGTAGACCCGTTGAACCAAGTCGACTCAGCTCCTTTTCAATCTTTTCACGACGCTCCGCAATTTCAATGGTTCTTAGATCTATTGGGGCGATATCCATCCCGTCTATTCGAACAGCAAAGTCCTCAAATATTTGACCATCCTCTGGAGGAATAAATACAACATAGCGAGCAGCAAATGCTTCCGGCATTTCCTTATCATTGTAATGCCGATGGACCGGATATGAATTATGGATATTGGTCGGGTTAATGGCAACTCTGGGAAAACGGTTTCCATTAAAATAGTGCCGCCCCTCATCACGATCTGCGGTATAGTAGTTCCAAACAGTGAACGTTTTGAATGCTTCGGCCAGAGTGGTGCCGTAGTCCTCGAAGAGTGAAGCAAAGCTTCGGTACTCTCGGCCGGCACCTTGTGTCGCTTTGGCAAAATATTTTCGCACAATATCCATTTCAAATCGCTCGGTGATATAGAATATCCAGATCATCGAGCCATAATGGTGATGAAAAGCTGTTTCATCGAGAGAAATATCCGGAATGATAAACCAATCGTGTAATTGTTGTGTATAATAGCGGTATCCATCAGTTTCATCGATATTGTCGGTGTCGGGAATATCGTCAAAATCCTCGTGAAACCTGAGTTCATCGCGGTATTTTCGAATCTCGTAAATACGCCGTTTGGTCCAATCCTCGTTCTTTCGATGATCTCGAATGCGCCATCGTAATCCTTTTCCGGCCTTTTCATCAAGGGGCATTCTGATGACGGAAACATCATCACGGACGCTCTTTTTATCCGGTGTCAATAGAAAGATCTTGTGTTTGTCTTTCAATTCCCTGGCTAATTCAACGGGAACTATCAACTGATCCAGATCTTCTTGATAGTTCGGGTCAATATTGAAGACAGCCCTCCCACCATCATAGACTCTCGACTCCATCCAAGTGGCAGTAGACTCCATAGACCATGGGGGGGCTTTGGCATTGTAGCCGATCTGAACACCATGGAAGTATTCATGGGCAATGGTGGTATCGATGTAACGATTCCCCTCTGATCGGCCGAAGTAATCCCACATCCTGGAATTAATAAGATAAAATGGCCCAGCAGTTGTTCCAGCCGAGATAATACGTCCGTTAAACCAATCTCCTAATGTCAGCCCAAGAGAACCAAACCTGACTAAGTAAATATCTTCTTTGATATTTCCGCCGTTATTCATTGCCCAAAAATCGTCATACGGTTTCTTAAATC
Source organism: Candidatus Poribacteria bacterium (assembly GCA_012963885.1). GTDB lineage: Bacteria > Poribacteria > WGA-4E > WGA-4E > UBA9662 > UBA9662. The sequence continues at coordinate 2,513 of DTUY01000101.1, forward strand.
CCATCGTTTGAACCTCAATACGATAGGATTTCTCAGCTGCGTCCGCCGTCCTGTCAACATAGTCCGGAACCCCATTCATTGGGCTGTAATCGTCTAGAGGCGGAGCATGACGGTCATTGGTCGAATAGTGTAT
>DTUY01000102.1:0-2914 GCA_012963885.1 Candidatus Poribacteria bacterium
TGTACCATCATCTGGTTGGCGTGAATGTTAACAGGCCCTAGATTATAAATATTATTTTTATCTAAGTCTTGAACAAAACCTTGCCAAACTTTAGGCTTGATTTTCTTATTCTTACACTTTATATACAGTGCCTCCAGCATAGATTGGCTAGCATCGCAACCTTCTATATCAAATCCGAGTTCCATTATTGGAATCAAAAATCTTCCAGAACCACACATCGGTTCCAAAACCTTTCCTCCAATTCTTTTGGCATATTGCAGATAGAATGTAAAGGCATCATCTGGTGCGTCAGGTTTATCGAGGTCATAATACTGAGTACAAAGGTTCAAATATGTATCTAATTTTTCCATCCTATGGCTTTCAGGTTGAAACTTTAAGAGATAATTTCTGACGTGATATAATAGAAAAAAAGCCTGTGAGTGGATAAATTGTAACCTAGAATGGAGCTTTTCGCACATAATAGCTTAAGTTCTGCTGACTGTGGTGTGAATCAAACGAAGAATATATTTAGCGACCAATTGGAGGAACAAGATTCTATAATGAAAGATGAGGAAAAGCAGCTGTTCAAGCAAGCAGAGAACTGTATTGCACGGAAGGATGCTTCAGCACTGAATCAATTGCTCACCGAGCATCCTGAATTAGTCACCTTTCCAAACCCAGATGATCGTTCCCAAACTTTGCTTCATCACACCCTTTCTTATGCCAACTTCGTCGGTGATAAACCGGAATTTTGGTCGACGCTGGAATGCGCTGAAACCTTGATCAATCATGGGGCTCAAGTGGAGGCTAGTTTTTGCACGCGTGCCATTCATACCGCAGATGTTCCAATGGTTGATATGATTCATCTGCATGGAAAACTTCCACCTTGTCTTCGTACTAGTGCGACCATTGGAAAAGTGCGAGAGATCAAGACTTGGTTTAATCAAGGGAAATTGAAACCCGATGCAGCACCGCCAGCAGACTGGTCGAGCGATAAATATGATCCACTTCACGGTCAGATGATCACCGATGAACTTCTTCTGGCAGACGCTTTCCGATATGCTTGTCGCTTGGGACGGAAATGCGCAGCCGGCTTCCTTTTGGAAAAGGCCATGGTAATAGATGCTAAATTCGCAGGTCAGATCGGTGGTTGGGGGAAAAAAGAATTCCTCGATTACATGATTGTGCATCGTGGATCTGTCTGCGTTCCGGGATCTACGACGATATGGGAACTCGCTCAGGTGGTCAAAATGATGCAAGCAGTGGAGGAAGACAATCTGGAGGATTTTCAACAGGTGTTGCGTGATGAACCATCACTATTGAGCCAGCGACATCTGCGACGCCAGATAGATTTTTTGGAATTGGCTGCGTATTCCGATGGGTATAAGTTTGCTAAAGCACTCCTTGATGCGGGTGCTTGCGTGGCTGATGTTGATCCGAGACCAGAATCAAATGCTATGGTTTATGCTATTGATTATGGCAATCGGCAGATGATCGAACTTCTCTGGAATTTATGGCAACCGGCGGAAAATCTACCAACGGCTGCGGGTATTGGGAACACAAAAAAAGTTCGCTCTTTTTTTGACAATCAGGGAAAATTAAAACAACATGCGGCATTGGTTTATCCGGAAGGGGAGGGGATTGAGGCTTCCGATCGTGTGCTGGTTCGAGCACTGGCCTTAGCCTGTATGAATGAACATCTGGAAATAGCAACCTACCTGGTTGATCGAGGTGCGGATATTAACGGGGAGTGGAGTCTGCATGAACCTGCTACTATCCTTCATCATGTCGCTTTCACTGGCAAACTAAAGGTTGTACAGTTTCTGGTGGAGCGGGGAGCTGATTTATCGATTAGAGACCTTCGGTATGATTCCGATGCTTTAGGTTGGGCCAGCTACAATGGTCAGAAAAAAGTTGTTGACTACCTAAAAAAAGTGTTGGATCATTAGGGCTGTTGACCTTTCATAATAGCCACCAAATAAAGGTGCAGGCTAAGGCCAACATACCTTCAAATTCCTCTTCAATTTATCAGATCTAGTTGCATCAAACGAAAATACTTTAACCGGGCAAATGTGTTCTCTACAATATGGCAGTATTTATAAAGGTACCAATCGAACTCCTGATTTCCCCTTTTTTGAATTTCTCTTTTTGGAAATAATGGGCATGGAATTGGCTTTCTTAATTTGTTCTCTTAGGGGTTGCTGTCAGACCCTATATAAGTAACCGTGAACTTGTCCACTTGTTATTCTCGATGGGTAACCCGAAGGAATCAAACGCCATATGGATTTTTCTGCTGTTACCAGTTATCGACTTTTCCATAGCCGATTTCGCTGCAAAAGACGCACCACTACTATGTTGGTGAGTCTTGATCATACTGCCATAGATAAACTTCCATTCCAAGTCCGGGTCAGTAGCAATCCTTTTAAAAATTGTTAACATTTCTATTAACGCAATATAATCAGAGTTTTAAAGTTTTTGAATAAAGTACGATCGAGCGCTTCTATCGCCTACGTCTCAGGTGAAAGTAAGCTCGCAGAAGGTATGCTAATTATCGAAAGGAGAATATTCATGTGGTCTGTACAAAGTTTTATCTTGCTGTTGGTTGTATTAGGAATGTGCGTCATCTCTGCCGGGATGGCGTCAGCGGAAGTCGTCGGAGTATGGCTCTTTGACGAAAATAAGGGTGACACTGTGAAGGCACAAAACGGTTACAAGCATGACGGTGAGTTCGTCGGTGGCGTCAAATGGGAAAAAGTAGGAAAATTTGGCTCAGCGGTTCGGTTCGACGGCGCGACGGGTCATATCGAAATCCCGGATCTTGAACACACACTCACTCCGAAGCACATCACTTTGATGGCATGGGTGAAAGCTGACAATATTGCAGGAACGAAGTCCATTATGGAACAATACGACTGGTTGCCTAAGCTCTTGGTAC
>DTUY01000102.1:3014-32624 GCA_012963885.1 Candidatus Poribacteria bacterium
CAACCATGCCGGGAAGCGAAGGGCGGCGAGGTCAAAGACAAGAAATGGACGCACGTCGTCGCGACTTACGACGGAAAGGCTTCACGGTTGTATCAGGATGGGGAATTCGTCGTAGAGAGCAAGCCGGGACCGAATTCGGATTTGCCCCCCAGCAACAAGTTGCTTTCAATCGGCGTTTGTGGGGACACCAAGGATGTTCACTAGATGGCTGGAGTCATTGACGAAGCAGCAGTTTTCGATACGGCTCTCTCTTTAAAAGAGATTCAAACCATATTCAAGTCCCCTAACGGTCTACGTGGGGCAGTTCTTACCGTTGCCTCACCGAAATCTCGAAGCTAGCCGTCACTTGGGGCACCTGAAAGGCCAGTAGTTCTCTGAACCAGATGCCTCACTCGCTGTTCTGATGGGCGAAGTTACCCTAACCTCAAGATCGGGTTCTTTTTTGACGAGGACTCTCATGTGACCTTTTGTAGAAAGGCCTTAGCCGCCATGGTAAAAACTCGCGCAGCCCTCTGACGTAAACGGTGGGAGATCAGTGATTTTCGGCACAACAATAGCTGCGTATTCACTCGTCTCGTAGGCGTTTGGATCGGTGAGGTATCCGATGAAGTCGTCTGTATACCCGAAGACTAGGGTATTCTCAAATGGTGAATCACGGCGAATCTCTAATCCATAGTAGCTATAGAGTTCGGCGGGATGGAACAGCAACCCCACCTCACCTAATTGTGTCACCGAAATCGGGGTAATATAGCTGGTCTGCTGCAAATCCCATCTCTTTGCACCTTCAAACCAGTCTTGTGCAAATCGGGAATCGACCCACTCACCAGAAGCACATTGAGACGGATTTTCCTTGTACCTTGCCAATTGAGCTTTCAATAATTTGATATCGAGTGGCACTTCAATATCTGCACTGCTTATTCGGAGTTCGGAAACCTTGACGCGGTTTGCATGGTCGAGAGCACGATGCAAAGCGGCGTAAATCGATACTGAGACTTTTTCAGGATCCCCTCCTCGCCACGGCGGTGTCCCATCTCCTGGGTTGACGTCACCGCAGTGCCCTTGCAGAAACGCTGGGGCAAGACCATCTCCTGACCTGGTCTGCTCTGAAACGGTGCCCGGCCAATCAGGACCTGCATTTCCATCCCCGTGGCAGACGGGATGAGCAGAAAAGTGATACCATAGGAGTCCCCGCTTGGGTTCCCCCTGGTGGAAATGCAGGACGTGCAACATTGTGTCCAGCCATCTCTCTTTGTCCGTAGATGTTTTTGTGAACAGTTCATCCGTCTTCCACGTTTCTGAGGTGCGATTGAAATTTCCTCCAACTGCATGTGCTTTGCCCACATATAAATCCGTTGGTGCAAGGTCTTTCTTCACGAACTCAACCGCTTGAACAACGCTGTTTTCCAGAGCGTCTATATAAGGCCTTTGGGGTATCGCACCCCATTGCCGGAGATAGCGCAATGTGGGCATTGAGTGGGTATGGGTGACACAGATACGCACATTTTCCGCCGGAAATTCCACTTGATTTGCAACCCGAGCCTGCACGCGCTTCACAAAGTCGCGTGAAACAGCACCAACTTCTATGGAAACGATGGCAGTTTCAACCGCTTTTAGCCGTAGGACTAACGCCCGCGTCGATGTGGGCTGCCGAATCCTGGTAATGAGACGCTCATTTCCTGGTTGTCGATGGTAACCGGCTAATTCTATTCCTAGGGGTGGCGTGATATCCACAATGCCTTCACCCGCTTCGAGCATGTCATTTTTCAAATGCTGTGTTGCATTCACCTTTGTTTCCTTTTGCGTAAGTGATGTGTGAAACGTGGCGCAGTAAAACGTAAAACACGATGCGTAGTGCGCCAATGAACGAATGAACTCATTTTCCCTTCCGTCTTCCTTCCCTCCTTCCATTTCCCAATTCCCCTTCTTCTGATTCGTCGATTTTCAAGATTCAAAGAAGCCGTAAGTTTGAAATCCAAACGTTATTCCTAGAAGGTTCCAAAAGCAGCCTATCGCGTACTCTCCCACGATGAGACCAAAGAAAAAGGGAGTTGCGTTGCGGTACGCTTTGAAGTGGCCATGTTTTAGGATAATCCACTTAATCCACCAACTCACCCAAAATGAGAACCAGATGAAATTGATCACCCATCCGCTCGTGGATAAAGCATATCCAACCAGATGTAATGGCCACCATAAAAATCGGAATCAGAGGAGCATCATGGTCAACGAGAAGGTCAAACCGATTCCAATGAACGCAAGCTCAGCGGAGTTTGTGTTACCTGGGTAATGCATCCATCCCGCCAGCCGACGGAAGGATTCCCACGGTATGCCGACATATCCTGCAAACCCTGAAGCGACACCCGTTTTGTAAGCGGAATGCAGCAACGCCCATAAAGCGGAGACAACCCCGACTGTGATCGCCATCATCATCGCAATCGCAAGTCTTTTGGGACGGATGCCAACACGTTCGGCTATCTTGAAACCTTCCAACTGATGTGGCATCGGGTGGCTTGCCAGTGCTCGGTCGGTGAAGTATAGATAAGTCAGCATTGTTAGATCTCTGCCCCCCAAACGCCGTGACCCCAGTGTCGTTACCAAGATGGTGTCCGGGCCAACCTACGCTAATTCGTGTTGCGGCGGACCGAGTTCTGCTCGTATTCGTGTGACTGTTGTCTCTAAACCGACCAACAGAACGAAAAACGTGATCGCTATCCAAAAAGACATCCCACCTGCCACACAGAATATGACTAAGAAAGATAACCCTGAGAGAAACCCTATTAGCGCCATTCGATAGTTTCTCGACTCCATTTGGGCAGGCTCTGTTATCACACGAAATCTCAACGCTTGTACGAAAACATGCTTCAAATGCCTACGAGTTAACCATAATGCGATAAGACAAAGTCCCAGCCATCCTCCCGTTGTTTGTTGATTGAAATAAGGAAAGCCGGGGAGACTCCGCCATCCGACGATGCTAGCCGTGACGCGTTGTGCTTTGGCGAAGAGATAGAAAAACCAAACTGAGAAGGACAGGTCAAGCGGAATAAAAAACACGAGACCAACAATCCATGGGTAAATTACAACAGGCATCCAGCCAATGGCGCTGAAGGGTTTAAATGCCCAATCTCCGTCCGCAAACGCAGGTTGGGCACCGTAGGATAGTGAAAATGTAGCCCATTGAGCAAAGTAATCATTGTGGTCAGACTAAATCCGAATAGAAACAGTCGATTTGAAAACAGAACGCTTCCCGTACCGTTTCGCGTCAGTTCCAACGGTAATTGGATGATTGGATAAGAAAGCTTTTCCTGTTCCACCCAAGCTTTTCTGATGAGGACATTGACGCACAATAAAGTGAATATCAACACGATGGCGAAACAGGTCCAGAAAACCAGTGGTTCCAGCTAGACGACGATATGTTTTATGGTATAGATGCTGGACTGACCTTCATAGAACCCGTGTAAGGCAATTTTGTCCTTGACCGCCAACCAATCGGGCACAAACCGAAAGAACAGTTCAGACCATTCATTCTCAGGGGTGGCGAACCAAAAAGCGTGACCCAATGACAACACCAGGTTTTCGAGGAAATTGTTTCCCGCTACACTAGACCCCAAGCATAGCATCACGTAGATGGTAAGCAATTCTTCTTGCTTTAATGCGACCTTTGGCGCGAATTGCTTGGTCAAGGCGTTGAGTCCAACAAGGACTAATAGGGTAAACGTGACATTAAAAAAGAGGGACACTATAGTCAAATAGGTGGTGCCCCAAACCGCTTCACTTTGAGCCACCTAATAGCAGTTGGGTGGAATTAAAATGCATCCAATGGCTAGAGCACGTAAAGTGACGCCAGGTGATTTCTGTTGTAGTCGTTCTTCCATATCAAACGATCAAAGATCACGGGGAAGGTTCATTTTCGGCGAAAATTGGGTTGACACTTTTCAAAGTGCGAGAAATCAGCGAATCCAGATTTATCGGATCATTGTCAGACACAGAATTGCGCCCATCCAAGCAATGTTTTCCGCTAGGCTTCGTCAGTCGAGTTGCGGTCGGATCGGTAAGTTGGGAGATAGTGGAATCAGTTGATCTTGGACGAAACGATAGAAATCTCTCTCTGCGAAATCAACTCCATTGGCTAAGGATTAGTAAGGTCACTGCTTTACTATTAGTGAGCTTCCCGGTCGGACCTCTTCTGATCTGAAGCGGTTAGCTTTTTAGAAAATCATCGACCATAACATAGATAACTGTTAGAAATAGATCTATTAACGGTTATCATCTCCTCAAAATGTCGTTATTAGTGTGGATAAGATAGTATTTCTCCCCCTTGAAGTTTATGTCAATCAGTCTTGCAGAAGCTCACACCAAGCGTTTAAATTACTCAACTCAAAACTGAAATAAGAATCGGTGGAAAGTCAGAATTTCTGAAAGCACCCTATGAAATTTCAGATAAATCATCAATTTCCTCGAGTTTAAACCTAACACTTACGATAAACGGAGATTCGTTTTCGATCCAATGACCATAAGTGGTTGTTACAATAGTGTCATCTGGTAAAATTTCAACACCCGGATAACAACAGTCACTACCTTTCTTGTTATCCATCAATCGGACACGATACTGTCCTTCTTCTCTGTTGATAATATGGTGATACCGACCAACCCATGCCACCCAATCCCCGTGAGTTGGGCTATCCCGAGTGGTATCCCGAAACACGATGATCAACCGGCCGTCTTTGGTATAACGACACGTATGGCGGTCGCCTGTTAGTGTGGCTGGTAACTCAATTGGCTTAGACCAATTCTCTCCTTCATCAGCAGAAAAAACCACAAAGGAATTAAATTGGCGGCTATTTTCTCTCAGCAGCATTGCTAACTGATTTCCATTGGGAGATCTGACAAGACCAGGTTCACAAAGATGTGCGACGGGATGATGCGTTGCAACTGTTGGCTGACACCACGTTAATCCACCATCCCCGGAGGTGATTTTATATACATCAAACCGAGTCTGCCCTGCCTGATTCTGTGGATCAAGGAAGCGCCCATCATCGTGGAAGAAGGCCATATAATTCCCGTTTTGCAGTCGGACAACATCACCCATGGCCACGATTCCACCAAAATCTCCGATAGCTTCCAGTTGGCTCCAAGTAACTCCATCGTCTTCTGAAACTGCCATGCGGATCGGATACAATCCAGAGAAAAGAATCAAGCGCTTGACACCTTGCCGGTCCACGACACGATGAATTGTTGGTACCTCTTTTGAAGTGGCCCAATTTTCTGGAACTTCAAGTCGTTCTGTCCATGTCAACCCAGTGTCAAAACTCTTCTTCATGACAACTGTGCCACCGCCATGTCCTTTTGGATAAACAGCAATAATTGTTTGCTGATCTTCAAGCAGCACCGTCGAAACGTGACCAAGATATTGGCCTTCTTCTTTATCCACAACGATCTGTCGATGCGTCTGGTCTGCAAGATCAATGGTCGGGATGGTATAGCTGGGTGGCATAATTAAGTGGTATTTGGCATGAGTGTCCTCTTTCGGTAAAGCCAACATAAGGGTTCACAGCATAGCATAGCTTTCAGCGGTGAAGCAAGCAGCACCTCATGAAGAATTGCTTGAAACGAAGTTAGAGTGGCGATCAATAAAAAAATAATAACGCTTTCTTTTCCAACTTCATAATATCATAATCAATGATCAGGCGAAATCTTAGGGGAGAGTCCACATGTTCCAATTTATGCGTTAAGAAATGGGTATTCTTGGCAGGCTTCTAGACGGTTAGGGTGCTCCATCTCTTTCTCGTTTTCCAATATTCCTGGACGGTAGACGGCCGGTATGATTTGTATATCATAAATTTCCTCGCATCCATGTTCATACTTAAATGTTGCAACAACACGCTCACTTTGTAAATCTAACACCACAAAACCGCTGAACAATGATCTTTGCGCGATCGGCAGGTCAGCAAAAGTTGGACTACTTTTACGTAGACGAGATAGGCCGACAAAAAGATAGTTTTGATATCGGGCCATACCTCTGGCGAAACCGGGTAGTTGTGCAATTATCTCAAAACTTCCTGTGTCAAGTGTTGTACGTGCCAGTTCGCCAGTGGAAGATAACAGAAAGTACAGCGCATCATCATAGATCCGAGGGGAATGCGGCATCGGCAAATTACGAAGCACTATCTCGTCACTTTCGACGTCTATCAAAATCCCACCCGATACCTTGTACGAACGCCAACCTTTCTCTACATTAGACTCACCTAGTGCTGTTACGTAACGTGGCCGACCTGCCTCTAGTGCGAGACCGTTTATGTGGCATCGGTCTTCGCTAACGGACTCGGTGATGAAAGAAGGAAACCACTTGGGTTCGAAGGAAAGTGTCTCATTAGCCAGAACAAGGCATGAGAAGAGTGTGTTCACTCCCCACAAACCATCATCACCCCAAGCGATATCATGCATGTTGACTTCACCAGAAAAGTAAGTTTTTTGTGGAACATACAGCCGATCGTGCATACCGAACCGCTTAAAATCAGCAGAACTTAATTCTGGACTGTCAGCTAAAACTTCAACTGTATCGCGTGTTGCCACCGCCAACAAATCACCGGTAGCAGCTACCCCCATTGGTCTATGGAAACCAAACGACAGCTGAATCAGATTATGAGTGTCGATGGCACTGATAAAAATAATTTTTCCAGCTTGGTAGGTGCTGATAATCAGCGTGCATCCAATGTAATTGAGAAGTTCAGGAAGGTTAGGAGAATAAACACAACTAAGAGGTGACAGTTGATGCTTCATTATTTGTAGTTAAGATTTCGATATATCTGTTTTGCCTGTTCAACCTGTTGGCGGATGAGGTCGCAACCACTCTGCCAGAAATCCGGATTGCTAATATCGAATCCCATGTTGCTAACAAGTTCGCTGGGTGAAGTGGATCCGCCTGCGCTCAGAAGGTCAAAATATTTGGGGATAAAAGATTCCTTTTCTCGACGGTATTGCGCATATAGTGACCGCACTAACAGCTCGCCGAAAGCATAAGAATAAACATAGAATGCAGCTTGAAACACGTGTGGAATATAGAGCCACCACCACTTATGATCTTCACCCAACTGAAGTGAATCACCAAACATTTCTTGTTGTGTTTCCTGCCATAAACCGCAGTAAGTCTCAACAGATTGTTCCCCTTGCTGACGTCGAAGTTGATGGACAACACGTTCGAAACGAAACATAGCAATCTGCCGAAAAACAGCGGCGATAGTTCCTTCAATTTGACTGGATATTAGCCTCAGCTTTTGTTGCGGCGATTCAATGCGGCTTAAGAGCTTTTCAAATACGAGCATTTCACCAAATGTACTGGCAGTTTCCGCCATTGGTAATACCGAACCATAATTTAAGATATTCTGTTGGTTGGCTAGCAGATTGTGAACACCATGACCCAGTTCATGAGCAAGCGTGGTAACATCGCGTAAACTTCCAGTATAATTCATAAAGATATATGGATGTAGATTAGGCGTAACTTTCATACAATATGCCCCGCCCTGTTTACCTGCCTTTGGTGCGGCATCAATCCAGTATTTTGAAAAGAAGAGTTCGGCTCTCTTTGCTAGCTCAGGTGAGAATTCGCCATAAGCTTCAAGCACGATCTGTTTTGCTTCATCAAATGAAATTCGGAGTTGTTCGTCTGCAATTGGTGCGTATCGGTCATAATGGGTTAATTCTTCAATACCGAGCAGTTGCCGTTTTAACTGATAATATTCTCCCACTAGATTATAGTTTTTGACACAAACTTCAACTACCGTATCTACCATAGATTGATCAACTTCATTGGTCACGTGCCTTGAAGTCTCAGCCAATTCAAAGTTACGCAATTGATCAATAACCTGCTTTTCATGGAGCAAAATGTTAAAAATAAAATTGATACTGTGAGCATTCTGCCTCAATCCATGAGTTAAAGAACGGGCGGCGATTCTTCGCTTTTCACGATCAGGATCATGAAATCGCACCAAAAGTTCACTTTGAGTAAAACCTTCTGCTCCGATTTTAAACACCTGGCGTGACGTGATTTCTGTAAAAAATCTGGTGAATGCTTGTCCACGTGTGTTTGCTGTTTTTTCTAGTATCTTTTCTTCGGCTTCTGACAGTCTATGTTTGGTAACGTCCCGCTGATGCTTAAGGTAGTGGCGGTACGAGTCTAGTTGCGGTGAATCGATGATTTGATCGAATATTCCGTCTGGAATTCGCCCGATCTCTAAATCGAAGAAGAGTTGGTGTGACGAGGCGACTGAACTTACTTCACGTGTGCGCTGCAAGAGAGCACTGTGTTTGGTATTCGTTGTATCTGTTGAGAAAAGTAATTCGGCAAAGCAACTGGGTTTAGCAGATATTTCAAGCAACGATTTATACTCAACTAATACCGATTTAAGAAATTCTGCCGTTAGGCTTTCGCTGGCTATTTTACCTTTATACTTTTCTTCAAAAGTGATTGAATGTTTTGTAATTTGGTCAAGATCCCGATCTATTGCTGGGTCATCAATGCCCTGATAGAGATCGGATAGATCCCAAATCGGTAGTTTGTTTTCATTTTCTGCTCTCAAAGAATTTACTCCTGCCTACTATTTAGGAACAATTGCAATACTCAATTAAGCAATTATGGCTAAACACCACTTACATACCAGTAAAAACCGCATTATTATATCATAGATTTGCTGATGAGGTTAAAAGGAACTTGAGAGGTACAGTTACGTCTGAATCAATCTCTTTTCTTGTTTTCCCTTATGCATCAACTCACCTAAAATATATTTATCTAACTTAACTTAATTATGTGCTAAGCTAGTCTGGCCCCTTCAATTAAACAGATAAAACTAAAACGAGGTTCTAAAATGTCTTCGGAAAAGCCTTACAAAGTCCGTGCCATCCGCTGTAGTCATAAGTCATCCCAAGAAGAGATCTATGAACGGCTGAAAACAATAACAACTCCGCTAAACCGTTCGTGGGGAAAACTGGAAAAAGCCAGCAAAATCGGTGTCAAGGTTAACATGCAGATGCGGACTGATAGTATTCGTCGAATTGGGGGTAGACGACAAGAATTGGTAGATGATGATGTTACACGCGCTGCCTTGCGGCTCTTACAGGAACGAACAGACGCCCAAATCTTCATCATCGACACCAGTACAGCCCCCAGTGGTCAGCGCCCTGGATCGGATTTTAATATGCGCCCTCTCTTTGAAGAGCTCAATATTCCTTATGTGGAAGCAGGAGATCCGCCGTTTGAACGCTACAAAGTTCCGGGTGGTGGCCTGATGTTTACCGAGTATCAACTCTCTGCCACCTTGGCAGAAGCCGATGCCTTTGTTTCCATCGCGAAGATGAAAAGTCATGCCTTCATGGGAATTACGCTATGTCTCAAGAATCTATTTGGACTACCGCCTATATTACCTCATGGACGGCTTAGAACCTATTTTCACCATGTGATTCGTCTGTCACATGTACTGCCTGATCTGGGGTTGATCACGCAACCTTGTTTGAACATCATTGATGGATTAACAGGTCAGTCCAAACGGGAGTGGGGTGGTGAAGGTCGTATCTGCGATGCCTTAATTGCCGGGGATCAGGTGATTGCCACAGATGCTTGTGGAACCTACCTGATGGGAACAGATCCATCTTCTGACTGGCCAAATCCTCCCTACCGTCGTGACCGCAGTCCTATAGCAGTAGCGGCAGAGCATGGCTTCGGCACGGTTAATCTGGATGAGATTGATTTTGAAATGGGAGATCTTAAACCGCCATTAGCGGAGTTTGACTCGGTTGAACTCGATTCCCATGAGAAGATAGCAAGCCTGCGTAGTACCGCTAGTCAGCAGGCACTATTTTACCGAGATAACTTTAATCGATTAGTCGACCGTTATGCGGGTTCCTATATCTTTCTTCAGAACGAGGAAGTGGTTTGGAACGGCTCCAATCCGGAACAAGCAGGAGGGGTTCAGCATCTAAGTGGTGAGACGGAAACTCAAGCGGTTTGGCTCAAGCTGGTTGATCCGGAAGAAAAAGAGGGTGAGCGCATGCGTGTATACGAGCAGATCTTAGTGGCTTAACCCAAGTTTTTGTGCCAAGTAATGCCAAGCAGTTGCGTGCCTGTCGAAAGATAGATCAGCTTTCTGTTACAATTTGGGTTGCTAGCCGATAGCATAACCGTCTCGTCGTGGGTCGGAACCGCCAATCAATGGGCAATGCCTACTCGTAGACCTACTTTGATAAGGTGTAATAGCCAACTAAAGTTGATGTATGCGTGCATACATCGGCAAGGTCATTCGCTTTTCGCTAACAAGTTGGATAAACTGTTGTCCGTGCCAATTTATATGGCGCGTAGTCAGGGTACCACACCAAATATCAGATCTATAGGTCAATTGTGATATAGGTTTGCCGCTGCAAGATCATGGCCAATGTTCCCCAAAAGGTCGTTACCACGAACTCACCCAATACGAGTCCTAAGAAAAAGGGGATTGCTTGCCGATAAAATTTCAGTCCCCCCTGTTTCAAGCAGATTGATTTGATGACAAAACTGATCCAGATCGAAAACCAGAAAAAGTTCATGGTATAGGTGCTGGTGACGGCATAGCCAGCAGCGTGAAAGGGAAACCAGAAAAATCTGGCTCGCATCATAGTCAGTAGAAAGGCAACCAACAGCCCAATTCCTGAAGCGGTCAGAGCTGGTACATTGGCCTTCAATGGATTGTTGAGCCAGCCGTTGAGTCGATAGAACGACTCTCGTCCAACCCACCCAGTGTAGACGCCATCTCGATAGGACATGTGCATATAGGCCCAGATGGTTATGGGCAGACTGATCGAAATAGCCAGCAGGATGGCACCCGCAAATTTTCGGTTTTCGATCTTAGCCTGTTCAGCGATTTTTAACCCTTCCAGTTGGTGTGGCATTAATAAGCAGTCGTAGGATCGGTTAAAGAAGTATAGGTATGATAAGGCGGTTAGGTTCTGCGGTCCCAGTCGTCGTGTGCCAAAAGCCATATACATCATATGATCTGGTCCACACCAATGCTGATCGTGAACGGGCGAACCGAGTTCTGCCCTCATCCGAGTTACGCCGATGGCTAGGGCATAATAACAGCAGAAGAAAATCAAAATTACCCAGATCGACATGCCGAGTTGGTAACAAAAGACAAATAGAAAGATTAAACCGATGCCGGCCATCAAGACTGTAGATCTATAGTGAAATGGTTCTTGGCTTTGATCTATAGTGGTCGAGCTGGAAAAAACCACACTAACGATTTGGGACAGGTGCCGACGACTAATCCAAATCGCACTCAATCCGAGTCCGACATAGGCGCCGAACGACTGCTCATGTGGATAAGGAAAATCGTGCTCAAAACCTACGGATCGGCCGAAAACCTGTTGCAATTTCCAAAAGAGGTAGAAAAACCAACAGGAAAAAGAGAGATCTAACGGCATGAAAAAAGCCAACCCAACGGCAAAAGGATAGATGCCAAAGGGCAACCAATTAATCGCATCCCATGGACGAGTGGTAAACAAACGTGAAATGTCATGACCGCGAATTCCTGCAATCCGTGGCCAACTTGGGTATAGGTCGTTTAATCCGTTGGAAAGATCGATACTGGCAGCTATTGTAAACCCGATCCACATCAACTTATTGCCAAGTAAATTCGACCGACGGTTAGTCAACAATAATGGTAACTGAATCAGCGGATAGCTGAGTTTTTCGTGTTCAATCCACTGTTTCCTAACAAGGAAATTAATACTTAACATCACCAAAAACAGAGCTAGTAGAAACAGAGCCCAGATGACGAGAGGTGACAGCCATGCTTGTAGACGCTCTGGAGTATAGAGGGTAGATTGACCCGTAAAGAAATTGCGGGCAACGTTCCGATCTCGGATTGAGGTCCAATCGGGAATGTAGTGCCAAAAGAGAGCTTGCCAATCGTTTTCTGGCGAATTATAAGCGAAGGCGTAGCTAATGATCGGGGGTAACATCTGCACACACATGTGACCTCCGATAGCGGTAGAGAGGGAAACCATGGTATAGATGGCAAGTAGATCAGCACGAGAGAAGGATAGACTGGGGACGATCCGTTCAGTGAGACGGCTCCATACCGTCATTAAAAACAGGAGAGTGACGGTGTTGTAGAGCAACGAGATCATTGACATGTGAGCGATGTCCCAACGAAGGCCAATCATCTGCCAAACGGCATTTAACGGAATTAAAATCGCCCCCACCAAAAGGGCTTTGGCGGTCAGGCGAGGTCGATTTGGCTGATCCATAGAACACCGATTAGAATCAAAAGTGGATGTATTGAGTCCTCCAACTAACGTTGGGGTTCTCTCCAAAGTCACTGACTCGTCCGAGTCGGCAGTCACAGATTCTGTTTTCAACGGTAGAATGAATAGACGGTTACGCCAAAAAACAGGCGAATGAGTACCCATGCTCCGCCAATCGTAAATTCGCCCAGAAGAAGTCCCAAAAATAGCGGATATGCTTTGCGATAGAGCCGGATACCGCCAACCTTCAGTAGCGTTACTTTAACTGTCCAACTGATGAAGATTGAGAACCAAAGCCAACCGACCGTCCAGCTGCTGCTTCCAATGACATATGCCGCTGGGTGAAATGGCCAGAGCGAAAACAGTGTCCGCAACCACCAGAGCAGCCCGACGAACAACGCCCCTACACCCATGAATGCAACTGAGACAAGGTCGGTGTCTGTAGGATGGTAAATCCAGCCTCGCAGGGCGTTGTATCCGCCCACGCCGAGATCGCTGACCACGCCGATTCGATAGCCGACGTCGAGATAGGCCCAGAACGCAGCAAGTGTACCGGTTATCGTTGTCAGAACCATCACCCAGACCAACCGGCGGGCATCCAGCCGCACTGCATCCGCAACTTTAAAGCCTTCAAGTGTGTGTGGCATGACATGTGCGCGCGAGCCACGGTTGAAGGTCATATAGAGCCGAATCATCGTTAAACTTGGAAGCACAAGTTGTCGCGAGCCAAAGACATCAACGAGGAAATCGTGGGGCGTCGCGCTCACTTCGTTCGTCGGCGGGCCGACTTCAGCCCGAACACGTGTGATTCCAATTGATAGCAGATAATAAAACAGAAAGTAGAATCCGGCCGTCCAGAGTGACATGCCGCCTCGATAGGAAAACGTTAGCAAAAAGATGAGTCCGCCAATCAACCCCCACACTGCCCATCTTGGGTGGCCTTCGTCATCTTCTGACCGAAATAGGTTCTTGAAAATCGATAGCAGGTAACGTCGGCCGCCGTACAGGGCCAGGCATGACAGCGCAAGATAGCCTCCCATGACTTGCGACTGATCGTAGGGAAATCGGGGTAATGCTGCCAATCCAAGTGCTTTGCCTAACACGCGTTCAAATTTCCAGAAAAAGTAGAAAAACCATATGGAAAATGACATTTCCAACGACATCAAAAATCCGAGACCAACGGCAAACGAGAGGATGTAAAGCGGCGTCCAACCCATTGCATTCCATGGCTTTTCGGTAAAGTAGTGCCCAATCTCCGCTTGACGCACGGGGATTTCCGGGAAAACGGGAAAGAAGACATGCAAGCCGTTGATCAGGTCAATTCCTCCCGCGATAGCGAATCCGAGCCACATCATTTTCGACTTGAACAGTCGTCCATCGGGGCGGGTCATCTCCAAGGGGAGTTGAATGATTGGGTAGGACAATCGTTCGTGTTCAATCCATTGTTTCTTGAGCAACACTGACAAACAGATCATCACCCAGGTAAGCCCTGTCAGAAATGCCGTCCACCAGACCGTTGGCCAGATCCAATGTCGAAAATGGTGTGGCGTGTAAAACGTGCTTTCGCCCTCATAGAATCCCTCCAAAGTCGAGAAATTATCTACCACCATCCATGAAGGGAGATGTCTCCAGAAAAGCTGTTTCCACTCATTTTCGGGCGTAGCAAACCAGAAACCATCCGAAATGGTTGGCATCACCGTTTGAATCATGTCGTGTCCCGCTAGCGCAGACGACACCGAGAGCATCACGTACACTGTCATAAATTCGCCGTGCTTCAGGGCAAAACGTGGAGCAAATCGCTGAATCAGGAAATTGAGACTGACAAGGATTATCAAGGAGATAATCGCGTTGTAAATTAGCGAAATCGTCGTCGGTAGCGTACTCCAATACTTAAGGTGGTTCCACATGATGAAGTATGTGTTGACCGGGATCAGTAGGATACCGAGAACGATGGCGCGGGGCGTCACGTTTGTGTGCGGAGTTGTCATATGTTCGTGAGTAAAAAAATCGCCTCATCTTGCCAAAAGATGAGGCGATTGGATTCATGGTCAATACCAACTCAATTTAATTATTTGGCACTCATGCCATTCCGAGTACAACGAAGAACATCAATGACTTGCTCAACAGAATCTTTCTCTTGGCTTAAGATAACATGAGTTGGGCTCAAATTTCAAATTGGACTTAGTATGGGACGTCTAGTGTGTAGACTTAATATGCATCCATACGGTCGTGAAATTTCCAGAAGTCTCAAAGGCACGCGCAACCTTTATTTCCTTATCGATCTCCTCTGCTCTGAAAGCAACACTCTAGATTTGTGCTGATCTGGTCTGGTAAATTGTATCCGGTTACATAGAATGGTTTCGTAATCCCCATTGGTCAGATAATGAACAAATTAGGATTGTTGATCCAATCGCCAACCACTTTTACAGACGCTGATGTCCGAACTATAGCGGCTCGTCAGGAAGGTCATCCGAGACGGCATACACAGCGGGCACAGTGATGATTCTCAAATCGAATCCCTTGTTTAGCCAGCCGGTCTAATGTTGGTGTTCGCACGACTAGGTTACCAGCACATCCAAGTAGATCTCTTGAGCCTTAGTTTTGGTAATGATTGATGTCATCTGTTACCACCCAATGGCGTAACCGTCTCGTCGCGGGTCAGAACCTCCAACCAGTACGTAGGGGTCAGAATTGATCATAATTGCTTGTGCGTTTCCAGGGCCACCCCAATCTCCCAGAATTTGGAGTGCGTGCCCTTTTTCAATTAGCTTTTCATGGGTTTGATCGTTGAATCGTCCTTCCAGTTGGAGGACGTCGGAACATGTGTGTGGTACTGTCGATTCCATTGGATTTTGCAGACTGCGCCAGCGAGGTGTTTCTACTGCTTCTTGAGGTGTCATCCCAAAATCGATGATATGTGTCACCAATTGAAGGTTCGTTTGCACTTGTGTGTCTGCTCCTGGTGTGCCGCAGATTAGAAATGGCTGACTATCTTTCAATACGATTACAGGGTTCATTGTATGACGAACCCGCTTACCTGGCATTAAGCAGTTTGGGTGATCGGGTTCAAGGTGCCAATAGGTCATACGGTTATTCAGCAGAATACCTGTGTTCCCAGCTATCAAGCTGGAGCCGAACCCTGATTGGATGCTTTGCAAAACGCAAACTGCATTGCCCCATCGATCGGCGACGCAGAAACAGGTCGTGTCTTCGGATTGTTCCGGTGTTCCTGCTACTACCTCAGTCAGTATCTGATCGAGGTTAATGCGCTTAGCCTGTTTAGCAGCATAGGCTTTAGACAACATGCCACGTAACGGAATATCGACCCAATCAGGATCCGCTACGTACTTCTCTCGATCAGCGAATGAGAGTCTCTTGGCTTCAACCATCAAGTGGACACTCTCAGCCGTGTTACAACCCATTGACTGGAGGTCAAAATGCTCAACAATATTCAGCTCCTGCAACAAAATATGACCACTGGAGTTAGGTGGCATTTCATAAACATCGTAACCTCGATAGGTAGTGTAGATAGGATCAACCCAACTGGCTTGATAGTCTGACAGGTCCTCTCTCGTCAATAGGCCACCGTAATCTTGACTGAACTGAACCATAGTCTGAGCAATCTCACCTTCGTAGAACGTTTCACGCCCCTTGGTGGCAATTTCTCTTAAAGTGGTACCGAGACCTTTCTGGTGGAGAATATCTCCAGCCTTAAGTGGTTGACCGTTATCAGTAAAAGTCGACCGTGTGTATGGATCTTCCGCAAAGCGTGTATTCTCACCTTTCAGCGCATTAGCAAAGTGATGACTGACTGGAAAACCATTCTCACACAATGAAATTGCAGGATCGAAAACTTGGTCGAGTTTGAGGACACCGTAACGTTGATGCGCCTGCAGCCAACCGTCAACCAATCCAGGAATCGAGACGCTGAGAATGCCTTTCATCGGAATTCCCCCTTGCTGAAGATAGAGGTCTCGATTGGCGGCATAAGGTGCTGGGCCGGTGGCGTTAACACCGGTTATCATTCCCGTTTCCGCCCAGTAGGTCAGGATAAATCCATCTCCTCCAACACCAGAACTGTGTGGTTCGACTACGCCCAATGCGGCTGCCGTTGAGATTGCAGCATCAATAGCATTGCCGCCGGCCATCATTGTTTGGATTCCAGCTTGCGAAGCAAGTGGATGTCCTGAAGTTACCATTCCGTTTCTACCCATTATGGATGGCCGAAACCCCGAAAATTTAATGTTGTGTGGTGATTGCATCTTTCCTCAATTTTTTGACAGATTATTCAGTGTGGTGAATCTTAACACATAATTTACTAATACTGTGATAATATGACTGAGCTGGTGGAGTAATCTCGTAATAAAGATCTTAAATCATGAGCTTCATTCAACAATTCGTCAATCGGGCACGTAAAGGGAATAAGCGTATCGTGTTTCCTGAGGGTGATGATGAACGAGTTCAAAGAGCTGCTAGGCGACTTCTGGATGATGAAATTGCCCAACCGATACTTATCGGGGAGGCGAGTGAACTCGACCGGCAGGCTACCGTTTTCGGCATATCGCTGGATGGAATTGACACCGTTTGCCACAAAACTGCTCCCTGTCTCAACGATTACGCTAATGCTTACAGTGCCAGTAGGATTAGCGTGCCGAAGAAGGTTGCGTTGCGTCTGTTACGTCGTCCACTCATATTTGCTGGTATGATGGTTGCACAGGGCGACGCGGATGGTTGTGTCGCCGGTGTGGCAAATGCCACAGCACGTGTCATTGAAGCCGCAGGCTTGACGATCGGATTTGCCAAAGGAATCTCTATGGCGTCCAGTTGCTTCATCATGGTAATTCCTGATTCTTCGGGTGAGGAGAACAAAGTTTTGTTGTTCTCGGACTGTGCTGTTGCTATCCAGCCAACAGCGGAAGAACTGGCGCAAATTACCGTTTCAGCTGCAACAACAGCCCGAACCCTCCTCGGCATCGAACCCAAAGTAGCGATGCTGTCCTTCTCTACCAAGGGAAGTGCCTCACATGCAGATGTGGATAAGATCGTCAAAGCCACACAAGCCGTTCGTCGCCATATGCCTGATTTAATGATTGATGGTGAACTCCAAGGAGATGCAGCTTTGG
Organism: Candidatus Poribacteria bacterium; assembly: GCA_012963885.1. Classification (GTDB taxonomy): domain Bacteria; phylum Poribacteria; class WGA-4E; order WGA-4E; family UBA9662; genus UBA9662. Next base: position 20,402 of record DTUY01000102.1, read on the forward strand.
TGAAAGCCGTAGCTACTAGAAAACTGGAGGATAGTCCTGTGGCAGGTGATGCCAATGTGCTGATCTTCCCTGACTTGGATGCCGGCAACATTGCCTACAAGCTTGTCCAATGTTTGGCTAATGCGCGAGCCTATGGACCACTGCTTCAGGGTTTTCGTAAACCGATGAATGACATGTCGCGCGGTGCGTCAGTAGAAGATCTCGTCGGTGTGGCGACCATTACAGCAGTGCAAAATGGGGATGTTGAGCCAGGCAGATTATGGCGGGGTTAGTTGGTGCCATAGTTAAGTTAAAGGAGAATCTGTTTTATGGAGAAGATGAACCTGGTAGTTATTTGCGTGGACACGTTTCGGGCAGATATCATCGGGCAAAACAAAAAATTATCTTTTGTAAAAACTCCTCACCTTGACACTCTTGTCCGAGAAAGTGTTGTCTTTGATCAATGCTTCGGTGAAGGAGAACCAACTATTCCCGTTCGCCGTTGTTTGTTTACAGGTATCCGGTCATTTCCATGGCGTTTTGAAACACCTAATGAAGGACTTCAACCTGCAGGGATGGGTTGGCATCCTATCCCACATGAGCACGTAACACTTGCCGAGCGATTACACGATTCAGGCTACTGTACCGGATTGGTTGCAGACACTTATCACATGTTCAAGCCCACTATGAACTTTACACGTGGGTTCCTATCATGGCGATTCGTGCGTGGACAGGAAAATGACGCATATCGATCTGGCCCTATTTCAAAAATAGATCTAACTCCTTACGTACCTGAAGGTGAAGCGGATATTACCAAGTACCCTACCCTTGCTCAATTTTTACTGAATGTACAAGATCAGCAAAATGAAGAAGACTATCTGACAGCCCAAGTGTTCCAAACAGCCAGCAATTGGTTGGAGGATAATCGACACAACGCACCCTTCTTTCTTTGGGTTGACAGTTTCAGTCCGCACGAGGTCTGGGATGTTCCTCGTCACTATGCGAATCATTATTTCGTTGATCCGACGGTCAAGGATTATATTTATCCACAGGTACTAAACGGACGAAACCCATCGGAAGCGGAAATTGAACGAACGAAAGCACTTTATTTCGGGTTTGTTACATACGTCGACCGATGGATCGGCCATCTCCTTCAGACAATTGATCTACTTGGATTGAAAGACGATACGATCATCGCTTTTATTACTGATCATGGTACAGAAGTTTGGGATAAAGATCGATTTAGTAAGAGCGCGGATCGTCTCTATCCCTACAATACCCAACTGAATTGGTTTATCCGTCATCCCAATGGACCACATGGAAAACATTCGCCGATATGGACGCAGAATCACGATTTTGTGCCGACAGTATTGGGGTTATTGGACGTTGAACACGAGTTGCTGGATGGAAGCAATGTATGGAGTAATGCTATCAACCAGTCGGTCCGACTTGATCGTGATCATGTCGTTACCGGTTGGGGGCCTAATGTTTGCGTTCGCGATCGAGACTATAGTGTACACCTGTGTGTTACAGGAGATGACAGAAAAGTACGGGTGTATGATTTGGAATCAGATTCCGAGGAAACAACGAATATATCAGTCCAGGATTCGAAAATTATACAAAAAGCAATCTCCCGTGTCGAGAAATTGACGGGTTCTTTACCAGCGACCTTCGGACAATACAGACAAAAATCATCTGCCCGTTCAATGAGAACTTATGCTCCGCAACGCACGTTCGACTAGTCCTAGGATAGATCAATTCATTACGAATATGAATAAAATAAGCCGAAACTTATCGGGATTACCTCTTGGTCGTGGTTCTGATATGGCAGATTAAAGGTTTTTTCAACATCGAAGACCAGTGGATTGAAGAACTAGGAGGGCAAAGAAAGAATTGAGCTTTCGTCGTGCATCTCTTTTAGAATTGTAAATGGAAATGACGTTAGCTTTCTAATCAAACTGAGGAACAAAGGGTGAAGCAACTTGGCTGTAGTACTGTTTTATATGGAGACTTTGACTTGGATGAAGCCTTGGCCGGTATCGAAAAGGCTGAATACCACGCAGTCGAATTGTGCGCACGTCCAAGAGTCGCGCCACATTTGGAGGTCTCAATCAGATGCTGATCCGGCCAGAGCAATATCTGATCTAAAAAAATGACATTTATACAGTACGCATTCGTGATAACCGTGAAAGTAGGTTGAATCAGTTTTTCAATAATGCTAGCGGCATACGAAATTTATGCTGCTGCTGTTACCATGTTCGACCAGCATCAGGATCATATACATCATAGAAAGCAATATACCATCCCATTATGCCTAAAATAACAACTGCAATTACAATACCAATTATTATGTGTTTTCGTGTTATCTTCATGATCGGCTACCTCACCTAATGTCTTGAGATTAATTCACTAAGTTCGTTTTTGCCAAAATTCAGTAATTTCAGTAATGGGTTGACAGAGGTTTACTTCAGCTATTTTTTTGACTTGAAATCAATCTATAAAGCAGATTCGGAATTGGGGCTACCTGCTTGTTATCTCTACAACCATTCTGAAGTGGGCACTTAAAAATTATATCACAATTCGTAGGGAATATTGTAAAAAAACGCTAAATGATTGATTAGGAAGTGTCTGCTTGGTAATGAGACATAAAATGGGTCTTGTGATAAGAACTCAGTATTGCATTTAAAATCAGACTTATGTAAAATCGAATTAATTATTTTTAAACAGATACGGAGGTCTATACCAATGAAAATGCATATTGGCGGTCAATGGGTCGATAGGTCCGAAAAGATAGAAGTCTTAAATCCTTTCAGCGGTTCTGTCATTGATACTATTCCAAGAGCGAGCCAACAAGATGTTGAGATCGCATTGAAAACTGCTGAACGCGGTGCGGAGATTATGGCCAAGATGACTGGCTATGAACGATACGAAATCATTCACAAAGTCTCTGAAATAATGACTGAACGGGTGGAAGAACTAGCACAAACCATTACCTTAGAGGAAGGAAAGATTTTAGCAGAGGCAACGATGGAAGCGAGTCGTGCTACCGAGATTATTGCTCTTTCAGCAGAAGAAGCCAAGCGTCTATCTGGTGAAGTTGTTCCGCTTGAAGGCGGACCTGGCGTCAAGGGTAAATTTGGTTTTACCATACGCATACCTTGTGGTATTGTTGTCGGTATAAGTCCATTTAACTTTCCTTTGCACCTTGTTTGTCACAAGGTTGGGCCTGCACTGGCATCCGGAAATGCTATCATACTTAAACCGGCCACGGATACCCCTTTATCGGCATTAAAACTTGTGGAACTTTTCTTAGAAGCAGGTACTCCGCCTGAAGCCATTCAGTGCATAACCGGGGCAGGCAGTGAAATCGGTGACGTCCTCTGTTCTGACAAACTCGTGCGTAAAATTACTTTTACTGGTAGCCGTGAAGTTGGCGAACATATCTGTCACACTGCGGGACTGAAACGAGTGACGATGGAACTGGGATCGAATTCTCCGCTAATTATTATGCCAGATGCCGATCTAGAAAAGGTAGCAAAAGCTGCAGCCGCATCCGGCTACTCCAACGCGGGACAAGTGTGCATCTCAACACAACGAATTCTCGCCCATGAGAAAATCCATGGTGATTTCCTTGATGCTTTCAAGGAACAAGTTGAAGACATCTCAACTGGAAATCCAATCGAGGCATCGACCAAGATGGGCCCAATGATTCGTGAGCATGATGCTATACGTGTGAATCAATGGGTAGAAGAAGCAGTTAACGAGGGTGCGGAATTGATTGCGGGTGGTGAAAGAAATGGACAAATCCATACACCTACTCTTCTTTCCAATGTAAAATCGGAGATGAAAATCTCATCTGACGAAGTGTTCGGTCCTGTTGTAGGTGTTACAAGTGTTGATAATATTGATGAGGCTATTGCACTTGCTAATGATACGGATTATGGATTAAGCGCGGCAATTTTCACTCAGAATATTAACTGGGCAATGAAATTCGCACGGGAAGTCGATTCAGGAAACCTGATGGTAAACTGGGGAACACAATGGCGTGCGGATCTCATGCCATATGGAGGTCTAAAAAGTAGCGGTATAGGTAAAGAAGGACCGAAATACGCCGTGGAAGAAATGACTGAACTCAAGATGGTAATTCTGCATCTTGATGATTGACAGAAACTAATCTAGCTACGGGGAGTGTTTTATTTTGCAAGAGCGTTGGTTCTGCTTATAACCTGTTTGGGAAAAGAAGGGATTGAAATAGTAAGGAGTTACATGTGACACTCGTGGATAAGAAAACGTCTAAGTCGAACATAGAATAAAAGGATTATAACACTAATTTGACAGATCAAAAATGGCCATGTCTCTAGCCCTATCTTCCATAACCCGCGAGGAGTCCATCTAGTTTGATGGGATCAACGGACTGATTCTCAATGCCATCTGCTATCTGGTTTACGTTGGTTTTCAATGACGGATGCTGCCCAAGGGTTTTCCGCCTCAGCAAACTGTTACTACCACTATAAATGGTGTTAGCAGGAAAGGTGGTTTCTGATTCATCGTGTTTTATATCAACTAACTCGAGTCCACGCTGGCAGAGAAGTTCGACTCAGTGTGGCTATGATTGATAGCCAATCGGTCAAAACCACCGCTCTTGCTGAGAATTATGGCATCGATAAAAAAAGATCAAAGGTAGCGACATGCGTTTAGTGGCCAACATGGGCATTCCACTTGATGTTCGGGTGACGAATGCTAAAGTAGCTGATAATCAGGTGGGCTAATCAAATGCTAGAGTCGGTTGGCTTCTGGTGTGACACCATTCAACGGTTTTGGGCTGACAGCGGCTACGATGTTGATTTAGAAACTTGGTTGCGTAACCAAGTTTAATGTTAATTAAAAATAGCCGTTCAGCCGAAAGGTACAGACTTTCAGGTGTTGCCTAAACAGTGAATTTTGGAGCGAGTCTTTGCTCGGTTTGCATGTTCTCGATGCCTAAGCCTGGGTCTGAACGCAAAAGTCGACATTCCGGAAACATGATCTATATTGCCATGATCCTGAAAATTTATTACGCGCGTTGGTATGTTTGATTGACTGTGTTTATTTCACTCGCTTACACAGTATTGTCTTGGAACTTTCAGGTTATCAGAAATTTCCCATTTCTTCTCATAATTACAATAAAGACAAGTTAAGTAATTAAATACGGCAATCAATTGGCGGCTAGAGAAACTTCGCATCTAATCCACTCTTCTTTCAACGATAGAACTAAAATCCGACCTGGCGTTTTTATAATTGGTCTCTTTTTGATCGTAGTTTTGTGTGGTGTTACTGCTTATAATAACTACTTCCTACAAAATTCCAAGCTTTCAGGAAACCACCTTCCCGTTGGTTCCATTCTGGCACTATTTTTCCTTGCTATATTTATTAATGTTCCCCTAAAAAAGTTCGCCAATCACTTGGCACTTTCACCCGCCGAATTAATAGTAATCTGGGTAATGCTAATTATTACGTTAGGCATTCCTTCAATGGGATTTTTACAATTTTTGTTGCCGACTCTTGTTGCTATGTTCTATTTTGCCACGCCTGAAAACGATTGGTCAGAAACGTTGCATCACTACATTCCAGAGTGGTTAATCGTTTTTGATAGAAACGCGGTTAGAAACTTTTATGAAGGTGTTGATCAAAGTGGATCTATTCCTTGGTCAATTTGGTTAAAACCTTTATGTATTTGGACATTGTTTGTACTTGTTTTTTATTTCACAACTCTTTGCTTGTCAATTCTTCTGCGAAGACAGTGGATTGAACATGAGCGTTTTTCGTTCCCACTGGTTCAGATTCCGCTGGAGATTGCGGTGTCACCCCCAAGAGGAATGCTGTTTAATGCGTTCTTCAAGAATCGTTTTCTTTGGCTAGGTATGTTATTGCCAATTCTGTTACACCTGATTAATGGGTTACATGCTCATTTTCCAAACATACCTGAGATCCCCAGAATTTACCATATTCATCGTGCGTTTCACAGCAAACCCTGGTATACACTGAGTTGGTGGCCTGCCGTCCGAATTGTTATCTATTTTTCAGTTATTGGAATTGCGGCTATGCTGACTCTTGAAGTGTCATTCAGTCTCTGGTTTTTTTTCCTGTTTTTTAAACTCCAATATATCATTATGAATGCGATTGGTTTGGAGGTTAATCCTTGGATAAGTTGCAGCCGTCAGGTCATGGGCGGTTATCTTGTATTTGTACCTGCTGTTTTCTGGGTTGGAAGAGGGCATTTTGTCGATGTAATTCGCAAAACTTTTTCTTGGGGAGATCGAAGACTACTAACAGATGATACCAACGAACCATTGCCTTATCGTATGGCTCTTTCAGGATTCTTAACTGGTTTTGTCACAATTGTTATCTTTTGCTGGATAGCGGGTATGTCCATTTGGGTCTCTTTGATTGTGATGCTGGTAATATTTGTCACTTCAATCGTCTTATCATGGATGGTTGTGAACGGAGGATTGTTGCTTGTGCAGGCACCCTTTTTTCCCTCGGAATATATAACTATTGTCATGGGATCATCCGTAATTGGTCCGAGGAGTTTAGCCCTCCTTAGTTTTCAGCGTGGTTTCTTTCGGGACTGGGGAGAATTCATGATGCCAAACTTTTTGCACAACTTTCGAGTTTTACAGGAAAACAGACTCTCACAACGGAAAATCCTTCCCATTCTTTTACTGTCAATTATTATTGCTATAATCGTTTCAGCTTACTCTTCATTAGATCTGATCTACGATAAAGGCGCGCTAAATTTACAACGTTGGGTGTACGTTAACGCCCCAAGGAACTATTTTCAACGAATGAGCAATATGATTCAATTACCCATTCGCACACATTGGGATGAGGTTTATAGCATGATAGGTGGTGCTGGTTTCACATTTTTTTTGTTGTGGATGCGCCACCATTTCATCTGGTGGCCACTTCACCCAATAGGCTATCTTTTGGGTGCAACTTACCCACCATTTCATCTGTGGTTTTCAGTTTTCGTCGGCTGGTTAGTCAAATACTGCGTACTGAAATTCAGTGGCCCTTCGGGAAATCATAAACTTCGGTTTGTTTGTCTGGGGTTGATTTTAGGTGAATACCTGATGGTTGGGCTGTGGATGATTATCGGACTATTCACCAAGATCGGCTATTTCGCCCTCCCTTCGTAACTTCGGGGTTTCTTGGACTCCTCGATACAATTTTGTGTTTTGATCGACTCACGCAATATCATTCTTAAGTTCTCGATTTGCTGTGTAGTTGATTGGCTTCCCTGTTGAATCCCAGTTACTTTGAATCTCTCTTTTGATCTATTTGCATCATGGCCGTAAACTGGTATAGGGTACAGAACTTCCGCCATTGAGTTCAATCCATATTCTATTTCTCTTAGTCTGCTCTGTGTTAGGAAACAGGGCGGTTCCCTTGAGGTAAACGTCTAGTTCTTTCCCATCTCTACTAACGTAATAAAAAAATCGTTTAGATCTATCTTCTATCTGCCATCCGTTGTCATCTTGGATAACATCGCAATTCTGGCTAAGTGAGATGTCTTGGGCGAAAAACAATTTGTCTTTATTCTCACCAAACTGTTTACGCAATTCATCCGAGATAATATTCTTATCCAAATCAATTTTATATTTTGCTGCCTCACTTCCTTCGATGCGAAAGGCATATGATTTAACATTCTTATGCACGTGATCTTGTGATCGTTCCTTAATAGATCTACCGTGTATTCCGAACTTCAGACCATAATCCAAGCCAGGCACATCTAATCCTAATTTCGATTTATTACTATGAAAATTTAGCATCAAGAAAGCACGATATAAACTAATCCCAAGACCTTCTACCTTATAATACGCCTCATTCTGGTCGATAAATTTCTTTCTTTTTTTAATTGCACCAGTTGTTGCATCGGTTAATCCAACAACTGGTGCAATATTAGGGTCTTTCGATGATTCACTGTTGACAATATCGTCGGTGATATTGTCAAATCCCACGCCGAATTCTTTGGCTGTATATCGATTGCTGAAGGTGATCGATGCAAATCCCGAGGCTGTTTCCTTATTATCATTACCATCACCAAGTATTACCAAGGGAGGAGAAACAGATCTCAAATCATTGTAAAAGGCCATTCGCCCACTAATCTGTTCATATTCAGTTCTAATATATGCATTTCCTCGTTTTTGATCTAAATTGAAATTGCGATAACTGTAGCTATTTATCTCGTAAATATTCAGTCCGCCCATCTCTTTACTTATAACATATGCTTGTTCTGTTTCCTTATCTTTTATCAACCATTCACTTTTTTTTGATTCGCTTGGAGAAACTATAGTATTCGAAAAATCAAGTGAAATCCCATTTTTTTCAAATTCTTGACCCAGTTCATCAGGTAAGATGCCGTTTCCCAAAGCATCAATAAACTTTAGGCTGGTAAGAAACAAAAATTCCTTTTTAACGATGTATCTGTTTGGATTATTTTTGTTGCCAATCCACCAGTTACCGTCCTGATTCTTGATGATGTAATTTTCAGTCAGGACAATACCTTTGTCGTTTTTAAATTCTTGCCTTAAATTGTCTGAAACAATCCCCTCTTCCAAATCGCTGTGTGATTCCACATTGAATAAGAAAGATTCATTTTTTTTGAAAAAGAATCCTTGAGAATAAGTTTGACCGATACCATACGTAAAACGCCATTTGCTTCTATTACTTAATCCACTTCCTGGAAACTGCTTCTGTGGGGAGAAAAAGTAGGTAGGATTTCCGGTTTCTTTAAAACGTCCTACTCCAATGCCCATAAACCAAGATTCATGCACTCCAATAGCCGGGGAATTAATATTCCACTTTTCAAGAGCTGATTCCAGTTCCACCATTAATCCGCCTTCAATAGAAAGAAAAGAAGGGAGGATGTTCCCTGCCACTGCGCCAAACAGAGTCATCTTCTGATCGTGCGAACCAGCTGTTAGTCTGGCCCCTATAGACCAATTGAACTCGCTACGTAGATTATTACCCAAACCCGTTCTACCATAAGAAAAGGTTATTGGAAGCATCATAATTATGCCTCCAACAACCACCAGGCTGCGCACGTATCTGAAATTAAGCACATCGATCATAGTAAGAATGACCTTTTTAATTAACAGTCCTCTGACATATGTCAAAGAATTTAGCTGCCTCCCAGCTAGGGTTTTGGTGAGTATTATTACTTATGCAAGAGGTCTAATCTACTTATGTGGGCTGAGTTGTTGGTGTGATTCAGATTCCAGGGCAATTTGGTTCCAATCCCAGAGTTGAGGTATATATTCAACATCCGCCCACATCTGCACTTGATCGGCATAATGTGGGCTTCCAGGGTGACCTGATGCACCCAGCGGTACAATCCATAGTGAGTTCGTCCAATCTGCTGGATCATGAATGTAGCGATTGACGGACATTCCAGTGGCAATAAACTGGTTGTTAAAACCGTAACTTCCCGCCAGCGGAGTATCTCCATCGCCGTGAATTGAGACCGAAGGAGGATCTAGTTTCTCAGCTAACTCAGGAAATATTGCCGAAAGTGGGTGCTGGGGATGGGTATAATGCAGTCTTTCCCAACGCCATTGAGACATGTCATCCCCAAGTTTCGCCTTAAGACTGGCAACTGCATACTGAAGAGCAAACGACAATACTTCCTGCCAACTTTTTCCAGTTGGCAGGAATGAATTATCATCACTTTTAATCGCCAATAGAATCTCAAGTTCAATCAGTCGAAGGTGGGCATAACTCCCTGCCTCACCGGAAAGGACAAGATCTGCTTGGTCGCCTAGCAAAACCTGTGCAATCTGTCGGGTTACCTCTCTTTTGGTTTGGGCGTAGATTAATGGTTGAACCAAATTCCGATCCATGCTGTAGTCCCACTCCTGCAACAAAGATTGGGCTTGTGCAGTATCTCTGTCAGACGAACGCACTTGGATTAGCCTCTCAGTGAATACCTGGGCTGGAATCGAGATTATGTCCGTATGTATTTGTTTCATCTTTTCGACGGTTGCCTGGCCGAACTCCAACTCCAGAATTCGTGCCTGAACACGTTTCGCACGATGCTCTGGCGAAAAGTATAGACCGACATAATACGGATATTGATGATCAGTTACACGTTGGTTACAGGTTACAGTGTAACCAATATCGGGGTTAATGGATCTAGGAAGTTCTGCATGTGGGATATACCCCTTCCAATCGCATTCACCCGTCCAACCAGGGACAATTCGCCATCCGTTGGCTTCACCGCGAATTGGGATCTTGCCGGCATGCAGGTAACCAAAGTTCCCGTTGACATCCGCGACAGCATAATTGTTGACTCGATCCGTCCAGTTACTTAGCGCCTGATCTAACCCATCTACCGATTGACTTCGCATGGCATCGCGGACGGCATCCACCCATGGAGAACCGACTATGAGACCAGGGTCACTGATAGCCACTGCGAACCCCGATGCTGGATTTCCAGCAATAATTGGTCCGTGGTGGGTAATTGTGACCGCAAATTTCACCGGAACAGTACCTCTCACTTTGATGACTTCATCCAGTACCTCGGCGGAGTACCATTCTCCTTGAAAATCGTACTGAAGACCATCATCCGTTTGACGAAACCGCTCAATGAAGAGATCCTGTGTATCCGCTCCACCATGGGTCATTCCCCATGCCACATACTCATTATGGCAAAAATGAAGCGCACCCGGCATACCAGGCAAGGAATAGCCGATAACAGTGAAATCTGGACACGAAAGATGGACCTGATAGTAAACGCCTGGTGTATCGAGCGCACGATGTGAGTCTCCAGCGACTAATGGCAAATCGGATGCTGTATGTTCACCAGAGATCGACCACCCGTTGGATCCGGCATCAATCTCATCAAGCCAATTAGCTTCTTCGACAATTTGACTTAATTCTTTCAGTCCGTCAAGCGCGGCCCCTTTATAAACTTCACCGGGGGGAACGGTGAGAAGATGCCCATTAGGATATCCTTTCATGAATAAGGCTACTTTTTCCGCACCGATGGCTTTCACCAAACGCGTTCGGAAAAGTTTGGGCTCAAAAGTTCCTAAAAGTGTATTGCGCATTTTATAAACGGCTAAACAATGCCAGTTTTCCCAACGCTCAGGTTCATGATCGAGAATCGTATACTCAATTGGTAATGCTGTGGTGACTTCAATAAAAGCATTGACACCCGCAGTGTAAGCTTCGATCATCGCTTTCGATTCTGGACAAGCTATTTCGCAATCAAGTTTCGCGGTCCGACCCATTCCAGCTTTTCGAAGAAGTTGATCCTGTTCAATACCGCTAGATCCCGCTAATTCCGACCATCGCCCAAGCGCACGATATCGATCGTAATCCATATGCCACAGCCGATCTTGTGCGGTTACAAATCCCTGAGCAAAGAACAGGTCGTTTTCACTTCTGGCTTTAACATGAGGTATACCCCAGCGATCGCGGTACACCTCAACAAGTTCATCAAGCCCAGATAAGCACAGAGTGGAAGTCATATCGGGTAAAGCGTTCTTGAGGTCTGATTCGGTAATTTCTAAAGACATTTTTGATAATGTTCCGTAGTTAGGTGGTAAGCTTAGGTCATAGTTGGCTAGAATTCACTTATTGACTAAATGGTACTAAGCATCAGTGACTTGCCATGATAGCAGAGTATCTTTTCAGTATAGCATTGTGGATTACCGAATTTATTAGTTTCATTTCACAATACTATTATTATTTGCTGAACCTTAACATTTGAAAGTCACGGTTTGCACTGTAGCGTACTGACAAATTATATCCCACCTCCTATTTTTTAACCATTACCACATTCCTGAATCGAATCCTTTGGATAGACTTGGTGATACGGTCACACGTCATATCACAGCAATAGAGTCTTGCAATATCGGCGTCGATTAATTCATGCAAGCGTTGCTTTTTTCCAGACTGGGAAAAACGGTGAAAATTTTATTTACTGTTTAAATGACAGTCACATTTCAAACAACAAGGGTATCCTTGATAAGTCAACAGATTATCTAACATCTCATAACTAAGAATCCTGACTTCTTTGACAACCAGATAAAACTATCATGTTTGGAAAGTTGGTCATTTACTAGGACCTGTTAACATTCATTGATCGTTAGTGTCTTCTATGGCCATTGGAGGAAAGACCATATGAACAGAAAACTATTGCGCAACGACCAGTGGGAAGGCATCAAGGATCTTCTGCCAGGCAAGAAGGGTGACCCTG
>DTUY01000103.1 GCA_012963885.1 Candidatus Poribacteria bacterium
AGACACCCTCTTTTAAATCTATCGTCCATTTACAAGTCTTACGCTGTGCCTGAAGCCCTTCCCAATCTTCAACATCAGCTTCTTTATCGAAATCCCAAGTGAGTGCCAAGACTTGTCCTAAACCTAAGGCTAAGAGAAAACACAAAACTGCAAGAAACGTTGTTACTTTCACCATTTTGACCTCTTTCAAAAAGTGGATAGGTAATTTCAGTATATCCTACTTCATAATCTTCTTTGTAAAAAAACGAAAAAGTGCATAAAGACCTAAAAATATATACCATCCAGAGAAATAATGAATAATTACCCTATTAAGTTGTATTGCAGTTAACTAAAGTGCAAATAGCCAAATCGGAGGAAGTTTGCTGAACTTGGCTGGCGGGCGTTCAACAGGGTTTTGAGGTGCCTCAGTAAGGAGGCAGGTCAAAACAAACCCACCCACATCAGCCTAAAGCCTAGGTCAGACCAACATAGATAGGTTGTGTGGCTTGGGGTTCTCACTGGAAGGGATACAGTGCTACGCTGTCTTAGAACCTATTCTTTTGCGCTGGAAAATTATCCGACGTATTGTATGTACCGCCGTGGGCCTACCGTGACTGGTGGAGGTGAAGGTGGGTAACAGACCGTATTTGTGTGCCCAGTCGATGCGATCCATATTATATTGTTTTATCAGGCGAGGATGGTTGGCATGGCCAAACCAAAGAGAGGCATAGCGTACACCAGCATGAGCCTGCAGGTGTGCGTTCTCCTCTGTCCAGGGTGACTGAGTAAAAAAAGCCTCGTGTCCCCCGAAAAGCCCGGGGATAAGTGGTTCTTTAAGATCATCTCGAGAAAAGGTATAAGAAGGCAGGGCGTCGAGGTAGAAATCGTTGTAGAGTACAGGCCAGTGCACTTTAGGCGTGTATCCAATGTAGAGACGGTGCGGTACTAGGATCTCGCCGTCACCCACATCCATGGCAGCATCAACAAACCCTTCTTTTCCTGACAGATAAAATCGGCGTTGAATCCGAACGTTATCCGGCTCAGCAATAAACTTCCATGAGGTGCAGTTGTCCCAGAAAAAAACTGTGCCTGAGGTACCGACACTCTCCATAACAGAGACAATGGGAAGAAAAAGGTTGAGTCCCCGCTCATTGCCCCAACCCAAAGCTCTCGTTCCCCAATGGCAGGCAACGGGGTTTTCCTTAAGATCTGTTTCGAAAGGGTAATAGCCTCTGGCAAAGCAATCAGCCCAATCGGGACTCTCAAAGGGAAAGGTGAAAGCATGATTCCATGTTTCTATCCCAGAGGGAAAGAAAGGGAGGACAATGTCGACGACGTGGGATTCTGGCGAAAGGTTTTCAAGCTCGAGGCTAAGTGACATGTATGGTTTGTGTTGAATCAATTGAAGCCGTAGACGAATTTCTGCGGTCAGGCTTTCACTCTGCCAAGTTTGAAGTAAAGTGTTTTTTTTTGCAATCCACTTGGGTGTTGACAATGTGCCAGAGACCGGCAACCTCACCAGCCGTCGAAGCTATGTGGGCGGGGGACTTAGGAAGAACGAAAAGTATCTTCTTTTTCTCTTCCTTCTGTGACAATGAATCATGAACAGAAACCTTCAGACTTTGACCTATACTTTGTGAAACCATGAAAATCCCATTGTCGAGAAGAGTTTCCTCATTTATATCAGTCTTACTTGTTTGTTCAGTACCATCACTTGTATGTGTCAGTTTTATATTTTTGAGATAACCGCTAACAGCAATCTCCCAATCCACCCCATGGGTACGTAGATTGTATTGGTTGAGAACGGTGTTGAGCGGTGCTGGTGTCGGTCGTTGAATTCCAGTGAGTTCAGCATCAGCCACAAAATCGATGGGGGTTGGCGTGTCAATCCCCAGTGGGTGGGACACGGTCTTTGAATCAATCGTCTGCCCATTCTCAACGTCCAGGACTTCAACAGTAAGCGTTGTGGACGTATTGTGTAGATGAAGTCGATACCAGCGATCTGCAGCCAGTAGTTCAGATGAGACGAGGTGCAAATTATAATTTTGATTGTTCAGTGTGTATGTTATCAATCGAGCATCGTTAAGTAGAACCTTCCAGTAGTAGAGTGGTGGTTGCCAAAAATCTTTCCTTGAAGGATATTGATACCCGACAAAGAAGCCGTTGTGCTGTTGTTTCGTTTCTTCTGAGTTAACCTGGTAATCAAACTCAACAGTAAAATCGCGGTTGAGAAGACGCTCCTTGGAACTGATAGCCGCCAAATCCGGCGTTTTAGCATGAAGATGCATTTTACCGTTTGCAAAATCTTCGTCCTCAACATTATTCGTCCACCAATCATTTTTTTTTGCCGGGAGCGTGATTTCACACTCGCCGATGATGGCTTTATCCTGAGTCGGAACCTGGCCGATGAGGGAAGTGAAAAGGAAAAGGGTCAAGGTACTACTGCTCTCCAAAATTGAAAACATATTTGTCAAAATCTCCGAATTTTCTGCTTGGCAACTTATGCTTTCGTTATTGCTTTCGCGAACTGATTTAAGTTCCTATCTTGAAGAGTTTACAGTTAGTCTTCAAGAATCTGCTGAACAATATAGTTGAGTTGTTGATTGCCGATTTGTTGAACCCACTTAGGTTTGATGGTAACATGATG
>DTUY01000104.1 GCA_012963885.1 Candidatus Poribacteria bacterium
TCTTTTGCGCTGGAAAATTATCCGACGTAATGTATGTACCGCCGTGACGATATGCGCAATGCGAACCGCCATGATAACCTCCTTCTGTGTTTGGTAAGAGTCAAGTTATCTCGCTTCTACTTCATCCCAAAGTCGCATTAGATATTCGCGGCTTCGTTGCAGAACCGTGATACGCTCAGAATCTGGTACATGCTCGCAGTTAATCAGGTGAACTCGCGTTGCCGGTTGGCGTTTGAATGCCTTAATATAGAGTTCAAACGGGCTATGTCCGGTGCCCAGTTCAATCGATAACATCGGTTGAGAACGGTCTTTAGCGAGGCTATGATCTTTCCAGCCAACCACAGGAATGCGCCCCGGATATTCGTCAACAAGCGACCAACCGTAGCTTTGGGCGGTTGTCATGTGTCCAATGTTGAGAATGATACCCGCATTTGGGCAGGGCATGGAATCAAACAACAATCGGCAATCATCGAGTCCTTCCACCCAAGCGCGGTAGTGAATATCGGCCCCAATTTGTAATCCTCGTTCCATAAAAGCTTCAGCCACCCTATTCATACATGTGGCGAGTCGTCTAATTTCGATAGCTTTCTCTGCTGTGGGCACTCTTGAGCGTCCACAAGTAGGAACAGGATGAGTCAAGTACTTGCAACCCAATGCAAGTGCATAGGAGGCATAGTCCTTCAAGGCAACGACTGTTGGCTCGATCCCTTCATCGCTTTCAATATCAATCTTCCCTGAAAAGTGAAGGGCTGCCAGCTCAAGCCCAGCGTTTCGAATGGCTTTCTGAACATACTCTGGGTCAGAATCAAGAACGTTAGGAAATGGACTTTTGCTCGTGCCCACTGCACTGACAACCTCGGCATTGCGATCCGTTAACAGCAGAATCGAATCGAAGCCGATCGTTTTGATTGTCTCAAGCGTTTTTTCAAAGGACATGTGATGTCCAACGGCGTGGGTAACAACACCAAATTTCATTGTAGACGACCTCATCCTAACCACTGTTGGGATTGTAATCAAACAGGCAGCGGTTATTAAATCTTCTGTTTAGCTGGTTCGATGACAAAAACTGAGTGCTCACATTGAGAAACGGTCTATGAAGGTGGATCTCACGATGAACGGCTGCTTGAACCGTTTGGTGCGCGAGGATTTTGAGCTGGAGCTGTGAAGAAACACCAGCTTTATAGAAAAAGTAAATCGGCAAATTGCAGGATGATTACTTCAGAACAATCATCACCACATTTTTATGATACTATATCATTATTGGAAAAGCTCGACTGTTAACTTAATGTTTGAGTTTATGCCCGAAGGGGATGAGGACTTCTTCGACTAATGGGAAATCAGACGCAACACACATTTCAAAGGAGTGTTCTTTCATGATTGATGCTGCAACAGGAATCGCACGCATTCTCAAGCAGGAAGGCGTGGAGTGGGTTTCCACGTTCCCTGTCTGCAAGGTCAACAACGCGCTTGGCCGCGAAGGCATCCCGATGGTCATGATGCGGGATGATCGCTACGCAATCGCCGTTGCCGACGCCTATTCAAGAATCACCGGAGGGAGCCGCACCGGCGTTTGCACAGTCCAGGGCGGGCTCAATGCCGCCGGACTTCAAGTCGCCTACGCAGGACTCGCCCAGGCTTACGAGGACAACTCCCCCATGCTCTGTATCACAGACGGATTATCGATCGGTGGAACCGAGAATTCTCACTTCGACTTGACTGCCAGTCTCAAATCCGTTACCAAGTGGTACGGCTACATCGACAAGCCAGAACGCGTGCCCGAATTCATGCGCCGTGCATTCACCATGCTACGCACTGGCCGACCCGGACCGGTCATCATCGCCCTTCCAGAACTTCCAGTATCCGGAGGAGAGTATGAGGAGACGGCGAACCCATATCATCCGGTTAAAGGATGGAAATCTTTACCCGACCCGGCGGACGTCACGACTGCGGTCGAATTGCTGAATAAAGCACAAAATCCCCTCGTCTACGCGGGAGAGGGCGTCATCTACGCCGATGCAGTAGCCGAACTCAAGGTGTTTGTCGAACTCGCGAACCTACCCGTTATCACCACGCTCAAGGCCAAAGGCGCATTCCCAGAGGATCATCCCCTGTTCGTCGGAGTTCGCGGCGATCAAACAGTCGATTACCTCGAAAAAAGTGACCTGATTCTCGCGGTCGGATCCAGCCTGTCGCCGGGCCGTTTCAGCCACGGCATTCCTGACGGGACGAACAAAACCATCATCCACGTCAATATCAGTGAACTGGACGTGAACAAGATCTACCCCACCGCCCACGCTCTGATCGGTCATGCTAAATTCTCTCTCCAGGCCCTGTCGGACGAACTGGCTTCCCAAACAGATGGAAAGGGCTATTCCTCCGGTGACGTCGCATCCGAAATCAAAGCGTCTCGGGATGCGGCGCTTAAGCCATATCTCGAAGCTATGGCATCAGATGACAAGCCCATCAATCCCTACCGCGTCTATAGCGAACTGATGCATGTTCTGGATCCGCAGAAATCCTTCTTGACGCATGAGTCAGGCAACACGCGCGATCAACTCAGCACCGTCTACAATACCCTCATCCCACGTGGATTCCTTGGGTGG
>DTUY01000105.1 GCA_012963885.1 Candidatus Poribacteria bacterium
GTCGTTCATAGAGATGCTGCATATCGGCAGCTGGCTCTATTGTCTCCTTCATTGGAGGAATAATCCAGAGTCCTGGACATACTGAGCTCTGGCTATGCCGTGCTTAGGCATTTGCCTTTATTATGTGAATCTACGAAAGTATAAGTAAAATATCAATCCCAGTTCGGCCTAGGAATCGAATCAATTCAGCCAATTTATAAGGGAATTGTGTGCTTTTTCTATTTATCTAAAACCTCTTGCACCATCACTAGGTGTGGGCTATAATACTTTGAAACTAGTATTGGGGTTAAGAGGGAAATAGCTATGTTACATAATGGTAGCGAATTTCGAAAAAAAGTTGCACTTGCTGAAATGCTCAAAGGGGGCGTTATTATGGACGTCACTAATGCGGATCAGGCAAGAATTGCTGAAGATGCTGGAGCTGTTTCTGTTATGGCATTAGAACGGATACCGGCTGATATTCGGCGTGATGGTGGTGTCGCACGGATGAGTGATCCATTATTAATTAAGGAAATTCAAAATGCTGTCAGCATACCGGTGATGGCCAAATGTCGAATCGGTCACTTTGCAGAAGCTCAGATATTGGAGGCAATTGGTATTGACTTCATCGACGAGAGCGAAGTTTTAACCCCTGCTGATGAAAAGTATCATATTGATAAGGCCAAGTTTAGCGTACCATTCGTCTGCGGTTGTTTAGATCTTGGTGAAGCGCTGCGGCGAGTTGCTGAGGGGGCAGCTTTAATCCGAACGAAAGGGGAAGCGGGTACTGGAAATATTATTGAAGCTGTTCGGCATATGAGATCTGTTCAAAGCGAAATTAAGCGAGTTCAAATACTTGGTGATGAAGAACTTTCTGGTTTAGCCAAGAATCTGGGTGCGCCCGTTAGTCTTGTTCGTGAAATAAAGGAAAGTGGCAAGCTACCTGTTCCAAATTTTGCCGCTGGTGGTGTGGCAACTCCTGCTGATGCTTCCTTGATGATGCAACTTGGTGCTGAAACCCTTTTTGTCGGTAGTGGCATTTTTAAGTCTGATAATCCAGTCAAACGGGCAAAAGCTATCGTTCACACGGTGACACACTACATAGACTTTGATGAAGTTGCTAAGGCA
Source organism: Candidatus Poribacteria bacterium (assembly GCA_012963885.1). Taxonomy (GTDB): domain Bacteria; phylum Poribacteria; class WGA-4E; order WGA-4E; family UBA9662; genus UBA9662. The sequence continues at coordinate 1,108 of DTUY01000105.1, forward strand.
TCAGAAGGACTCGGCGAACCAATGAGGGGTATTGAGATTGAAACAATACCAGATGAGCACCGTTTACAAGATCGTGGTTGGTAAAAAACATACATAGTGGCGATGAAAATTGGAATTTTAGCGCTGCAGGGGGGGTTTGAACTCCACGCTCAAATGTTGGCTATACTGGGTGTGGATACTGTTTATGTCCGTAAACCTGATCAGTTGGTCTCTTGTCATGGATTGATTATTCCTGGTGGGGAATCAACCACGCTAATGAAGCTAATGCGGGAGGGAGGGTTGTTTGAATCCATTAGTGATTTTGCCGCAGATAAGCCGGTTTTTGGTACCTGTGCTGGGTTAATTATGCTTGCTATGGATTCGATCAATGACAATTTGGTGACACTTAATTTGATTGATCTATCTGTGGAAAGAAATGCATACGGGCGTCAAATCGATTCGTTTATCGATTCAGTTGAAATTCGGATCAATGGGGCAATTGATTCTTTTGAAGGTGTATTTATACGAGCACCGAAGATTGTAGCTGTTGGTGAAGGGATAGATATCCTCGGCACGCATAGTGATGATGTGGTACTGGCTGAGAATGATCAGGTTTTTGTTGCTACATTCCATCCGGAACTAACGAATGACGTTAGAATCCACCAATATTTTGTCGGTAAAATCCGAAAGAGCAGGTAATCTTTATTAATGGGACTACGATTTAGCGATAATAAGTTGGAATCAATTTATGATAAGGTCTTATCAGAGGAACGATTGTCATTTGATGATGGGAAGATCCTATATGACAGTCCTGATTTAATTGGGGTAGGATATCTTGCAAACATTGTCCGGGAAAGAAAGAATGGAAACGTAGCATATTTCAATATAAATCAGCATATAGACTACTCAAATGTCTGTATTTTGCACGCGTGCTGCCACTTCTGTGCTTTTGCCAGAAAGGATATTGAGACCGAAGGTGCTTGGGAACTAAGTGTAGATGAATTCTTGGAAAAAGCAAGGTACTCGATCGAACAAGGATGTACTGAAATCCATAGTGTCGGCGGACATCATCCGAAACTCCCTTTTGATTACTATCTGAGTTTGCTACGTGTTCTGAAAGAGCAGATGCCCCAGGTTCACCTGAAATTTTTCACTGCATCTGAAATACATCATCTTGCCCGTCTATCAGAGTTGCCGATTAAGGATACGCTTAAGGCCCTGCGTGAGGCGGGACTTGATTCGATGCCGGGTGGTGGAGCCGAAATTTTTGCGGCCGAAACCCGTGATAAAATCTGTCGTGGAAAGATCTCAGCTGAAGAATGGCTTGATATTCATTGTCAGGCGCACGAACTAGGTATTCCGTCAAATGCGACCATGCTCTACGGTCACATTGAAACAACTGAAGATCGTGTGGATCATCTTATCCAACTTCGTGAAATGCAAGATAACTCTGGAGGATTTATAACTTTTATACCGCTAGCTTTTCACCCGGAGAATACACGTCTTGGGCATTTACCCAGTACCTCGGGGATAACGGATCTTCGGAATATTGCTGTGTCTCGTCTGATGCTTGATAATTTTCCGCATATCCGTGCTTATTGGATTATGGTTGGGTTGAAAATGGCACAAATGGGTCTTAATTTTGGGGCTGACGACGTTCACGGAACAGTAACGGAAGAGAAGATAACACATATGGCTGGAGCCACAACTCCACAGGTGATTACGTCTGATGAGATCAAACGTCTGATCTACGAAGCTGGACGGGTACCTGTTGAACGGGATACGCTCTACAACGAGATTATTCGCAAAGGAAATAAATGGTACAGGAAGGCTGCATAAAAGTTGGGGCAGTTTCGTTCCTAAATACAAAACCACTTATTCAGCCAATATTAGATAATCCGGTTTTCAACATTGATCTGGTACTTGATGTTCCGAGCAAGCTCGCTGATGAACTGAAAGCAGGGAAACTTGATGTTGCATTGATTCCAATTATCGAATATTTTCGGTGTTCTGATTACTTGATTCTCCCTGAAATTTCAATTTCTTCCCGAGGTGCGGTCAAAAGTATTCGACTCTTTAGCCGTAAACCGATTACTGAATGCCAGACGATTGCACTTGACACAAGTTCTCGCACCTCGCGGGTGCTCACGCAAGTTGTTCTGGCAGAAAAGTATAATGTATATCCAAGTTTTGTTGATTGTCCACCAACCATCAATCCCAAGTCTGCTGGAGCTGATGCTGTGTTGCTAATTGGCGATTCCGCTTTGCGAAATATTGGCTCAACTCAGTTTGAGATTGATCTTGGTGCCGTGTGGCATGATTTGTTGGGCTTGCCCTTCGTTTATGCCTGTTGGGTAACCCATTATAATACCGATCTCGGTGATTTGCCCCAACTGCTGAAGAAAGTAAAACATCTCGGTATTGATCAAGTTCAATACATTGCGCGGATCGAATCTAAAAAACTTGGCCTTCCAAGATCCCTTTGTGAAGATTATTTGACCAATCATATTTACTATGATCTTGGACATAAAGAAATTGAGGGAATGACTGCATTTTACGATCTAGCCATTAAACATAACCATGTGCCTGCTGGTAACCAAATCAGATTTACTTTTATGACATGATTGACCTTTTCTCTGACTATGAGAATCGGAAGCACGATTTATTAGACCAACTCATTCCGTTACTACGCCCAATTTATACATTAAAAGAATTGGAAGCCTTACGGATCGAACTTATTCCTCGGGATATTTTGTCGATACATTCCGGTTATGGTTTTGTCAATCGAGAGATATTAGAAACTGTCTTGGGAAATTTGCTGGAATGCGTCGCACCTGGTTCGCATAATGCGTCACCTTATCAACTGCTGGGTTTGGTCAACTCCATGAGTGAGGTTGCAGACCAGCTTTATGTAATTATTTCGCAGTCGTTCCTTGCCGTTAAAGATTCACACCAACTATCAGAAAGTGACATCGCCGATTTAGCTGTTGAGATTACGTTCGACATTCTATCAGCTTTACCACGATTAAAAAATCGGGCTTTCTGGAACCGTTTTTCTTCTCTGAAAGATCCCGCTGTCTGGGATGCATACTTACTCAATCTGTGCAAAGATAATGCAAAGATAATGGAGATTGATCTGACAACTCAGATTAATGCTGCAATCGTAGAAAGGAACTATCATCTCTATCAGGATTTCTTGAAAGCTCATAAACTTGCCTTTGCCTTAGATTATCAAATGCAATTGGTTGTCAGCACTTATCCCGGTTGGCGTGTTCTTTTTTATCATGATGTAGCACATCAGTTAGTAGAGAGAGGAAGTGGCTCTATACCTGTACCGCTGTTGCCAAGAGCCATATCTGAACTTGCTGGTCGGTACTATCAAGCTGACCTTCATCCGGAAACAAGAATTGGGGATGCGAATTTTTTTGATCACACTCACCGCGGTATTACTACAGGTCAAACGGGAGTTATCGGTTCGGGTTGTGTTATCTATCCTTGCACACTCGGAGGACTATCTGAAAAAGTCCACCGCCGCCATCCGTCTATTGGGGATTATGCGCAGATCAGCACTGATGTTGGGATATTTGGACCAGTAATAGTTGGTAACTATTCGGTAATTGGGGCCAACGCGGAATTATATGGTTTCGTTGAAACAGGCCAATACTGTCGGATCGGTTCTTCTGTGGTTATTGGAACGGTGCGTGTTGCGGAAACTGTTCCTGGCCGAATAATTCTAGGTGACCACGTGCGTATTGCTGATGGTACGATAATTGAAAACAATCTACCGATAGATCTTATCATTGATGATCGTGTTCATATTCCAGCTCGGAGTTATGTTATCAACGACGGGAAAGGCAACCCTAAAATGGCGTAATGGCTGAGCGTTTTTAAACAGCGTGAATACGGGGACTCCGGCAAAGATCGCAGACCAGTTGTTCAAGGATGTACTCAGCAGGCACTGAATTGCTTTTTAGTTGGATATCAGCTTCAAGTGTTTTTTCAAGAAATCCTATTAATTCTTCCTCTTCGAATCTTATAATCTTCTGAATAATTTTGTAGACTACGTAAGGGTTCTGCTTAAGTAAATTAATTGTTGCTGCTTTCGGTAGGTCACCGGACATTTTTTTTGATAAAGGTTGAAAAATTCGGTTAATAAAGTCTTGATAACTCATGCGCCTCGCGTCCAAATTGAGAGTATTGCTCCGCTGGATAAGCTTTGCTTGAATCATTAACCGGATTTGCCTGGTAATCAGAGCATTAATCTTAACTGGTGCCTCACCATTTGCTAGAATATGGTGAAGGCTTGATAATCCCTGCTTTACATTCCGGCTGCCAATTGAATCTGTTAAATCGAAAATTGTATCTGAACTCGTCGTCGATACTAAATTTCGAATATCCTGTTCATCAATCTGAGTTTTATCACCAACGAACGAGACTGCTTTGTTAATCTCTTCAAAAAATCGGTGGGTGTCATTGTTAACTCTGGTTCGCAGCAACTTAAAAGCGCCTGGTGTTATTTGTTTATCAAACTGTACCAACTGTTTTGACGTGCTTTGGTAAAGAGGATCCTGCTGGATTGAGCTTGATTCTTTAAGCTTTTCAAAGTTAATGTATCCATCAATACGATCAATAGCCTTTACAATAGGTTCTCGTGTGTTCACTGATCCTTTGACAGTAAAGATGAGGGTACTATTCTGAGGAGGGTTTCCGGTAAGCCAATCCAAAAAAAGCTCTGTGGGATCGTTGCTATCAAGATCTTCTACTTCATCCAGAAAATCACTTTCTAAGTTCGCTGATTGTGTCTTGGGTGAACCTTGAAACAAAACCGATTCGCTAACAACAACTACGCGCCAATCCGCCATTATCGGATAAACTTCTACGGCACTCAGGATATCTTGAATTGTTGCTGTTATTCCGTCTAGAAGACTGAGATTAAAGTCGCGTGTTTCCGGTTGAAGAAGGGTATCAAGTATCGATTTCAAGGCTCTTTCGATTAAAAAATATTCCTCGCCACAGAGAAGATAGACAGGCGAAATTTTTCCAGATTTCACCTCTTTAATCAAACTCGATATGGTTGGTTGCTGTTTATTTTTCATTTTAAAGATTATTAATCTGAGCGGTCTTTCCGACGTTCAGTTGATGGGAATCCCCGCGAGAATGGGAGGAATGACTACAGCGTTTGTCATTGGGAGTCATTCCAATTGATGCTAACTGCTTTCATTTGCGCGCCTTGTTCAATCGCTAATTGAAAATCATTACATAAATTGTTAACAATCAGATGATCAAGGTATTCAAATAATAGGTTGCTGTTCTTAATATAGTACATTCCTGCAATAGCAAGACAGGAATAGTGAATTTCATTTAATGGTTTTCCAAGTTGAGTTCGAGTAGCTTCTCGATTATGTCAAGGCTGGTGATTTCATCCGCTTCAGCGTTGAAGTTGGTTAGGATTCGATGTCGCAGAACAGGTTTGGCAATCGACTTTACATCATCATATGTTACGTGATAGCGACCGTGCATAACTGCACGGGCCTTCGCTCCCAGAATCATGTATTGTGATGCGCGTGGACCAGCTCCCCAGTTGACCCAGTTTTTAATAAAGTCAGGAGCATCTGGATTATTGGGTCGAGAGAGTCTTGCTAGAGCAACAGCAAAATCTACAACAGATTCAGCAACGGGAACCTTGCGAACTATCTGTTGGATGCGGATAATTTCATCGCTGTCAGTTACAGAGTTCAACGTTGGTTCATAGGCAGATGTTGTATGCATCACAATCTGTTTTTCATCGGCTTGATTAGGATAATCAATATAGATATTGAACATGAATCGATCCAATTGCGCCTCCGGCAACGGGTACGTTCCTTCCTGTTCTATTGGGTTTTGCGTTGCCAGCACAAAGAATGGTTTTTTCAGAGGATACGTATTACCTCCTGCAGTTACTTGGTATTCCTGCATGGATTGCAGGAGTGCAGCTTGTGTCTTGGGTGGTGTTCGGTTAATTTCGTCAGCAAGCAAAATATTGGCGAATATAGGACCTTGTATGAAACGAAAAGATCTACCGCCGGTTCCTGAATCATCTTGAAGAATGTCTGTACCTGTAATATCAGACGGCATCAAATCTGGTGTGAATTGGATTCTATTAAAGGTAAGGTTGAGGATTTCCGAAAGTGTGCTGATGAGAAGTGTTTTGGCAAGTCCTGGAACACCAACAATTAAGCAGTGACCTTGTGAAAAAAGCGTTATAAGCAATTCATCGATCACTGCTGCCTGGCCGATAATCCTTTTCTTAATTTCAGTTGAGATTGATTCTTGTGTATTTTTTAATATTTTGGCTGATTCAAGGTCTTCGTTTTGCCAATCCGGTTGGTTTTGATGATCACTCAAACTCTATTCTCCATTACTCGTTCACCCGCCACGTTTTCAGGCCACTAAAATCAAAATTAAAATCGATAATTGTAACACCGTTTTCCTCAAGTACCTTGCGTACAAGGTGGTCCTGATTCGGGTTACAATAGAAAAGTATACAACCACCACCACCTGCACCACAAGCTTTCCCACCACCTGCACCATTTTCAATTGCCATTTGAAAGAGACCATCTATGCGATCGTTAGTTACTGATGGGTGTAATGCTTTCTGGCTTTCCCAATTTTGGCTAAGAAGTTGTCCAAAGTTGGATAATCTGCCGCTCATTAAGGCATTTTTAATTTTATCCGCTGTGGACCGCAAGTTGTGCAGAGCATCAAGTGTTGATTTTTCACGGTTATGATAGGCGAAAGTGACCTTTTGGTGAATATCTCCAGAGAGTCTGGATTGACCGGTATAACCGAGAATCAGGTTCTTTTCAAGCTCGTAGCGTATCTGGTGGGGCAAGTGAATGGGAGAAGTTTTGACTTCTTCACCACTAAATTCCATAAAATTTATACCACCAATGGCACTGGCATAGTGATCCTGTTTACCACCGAGTATACCAAGTTCATTTCGTTCAATATCACTGGCCAATTCAGCATGTTCATAGGGTAATAATGGAACTTTTTTCAAGGTGCTGAGGACGCCAATTAAAGCAACTCCCATTGACGCTGATGTCCCCAAACCGCTGCCTGGTGGGGCAGTTGATTGGGTTATTAAATCAAATCCCCCCGTTTCAATCGACATCTTTCGAATAGCAGCTTTAACAAGATCTATGTTTCCATCGTATTCCAGCTTCCGAATGTCTTCAGCCTCAATAAAGGTGTCAAAATCTGTGGAATAGATACGGATGCTTTTATCCAGAACACGGTTTGGTTCGATAATCTGATTGTCGACAGGTTTATAGGAAATTGTGCCATAAGAATAGACGTTAATTGCAGCGTTAACAACAATTCCTTCGGTTCCTTCTGTGAATAATGCAACATCTGTCCAACCGCCGGCGAAATCTATACGGACGGGTGCCCTAGATCGGATTAGCATCCTTTATCTCCAGTAGATTAGATTTTTTGACGATATATGAGGGGAGGGGAATATATTACAAATCACTTAAAACGGAGGGGAAAGGGGCAAAACACGTGCCCCTTGCAGAATAAACCTAATTAACAGCGTCTTTTAGTTGTTTCCCTGCTCTAAAAGTAGGCACGCTCTTCTTTGAAATTTTAATTTTTGCACCTGTTTGCGGATTTCGACCTTCTCGAGCTGCTCTTTCTTTGACTTCAAAGGAACCGAAACCAATTAAACCTACACTATCGCCATTTGCTAGTGCATCACTTAATGTTTGAATTACAGCATCAAGAGCTGCTGCCGAACTTTTTTTGTCCAATCCTGAACTTTCAGATACACTGTTGACAACATCTTGCTTAGTTAGTTTTGCCATTTATAGACTCCTGATAAATTACTAAATTTTACGTAATGGTTAGTGAGATTTAACACTTTCTCTATACGCAAGCGAGGCGCATTATACTACAGATGAGTTTGGCTGTCAAGCGAAAAAATCAGCTATAATAGGGATTTCGGTTAATTTAAACTTTTTTGTGACCTCCAGTTGATGTGGTTTCGGTGAAGAATATCATCTTACTGGTAGAAGAAACCGTCGAAGTAGACATTCTTTACTTTTTCTGTGCCTAAAATTTCATTAATGCGATTTCGGATTTCGTTCTTAATTGCTGACTTTACGACAGGTTTATGAACCTGATCAACACGTTGTTTTGACAGGACTGCTGTCAACATGCCTTTTATTCTGTCGGCGTAAATTCCACTGGTTACTAATTCTTTTTCGGTAGGTGGTACAGATTCTATAATTTCTGCCATAATCTTCACCAGAAAACGCTGCACGATAAGCGAATTATCAATCTCAACGATGAAAAATTCCTCATCCTTATCCTTATCTTTCTCTGTTTTCCATAGCAAGCTAAGATCGAGAATCGTGGTAGGAGGAAATTCTAATGGATCCTTCATTGGCAATTCCAGCATCTGCCGCTGAGTTCTATCACGGCGTTTCTCAACAGCCCATGGTACGACGACAAGATACACGAAAGGAGCAATCGCTAGCAATATTGCAATATAGGCAAGAATAGGAAGTGTTCTGATGCCTTGTTGTGCCTCGTCCCTGTTTTCGTTCATATCCGAGAGTGTATTTTAAAATTTGAATATCTAGCGATTAGAATTACTTGCGACCTTCAACTAGCGACTCAACGATTAAGGGATCAGCTAGTGTTGAAATGTCTCCTAAATTCGACACATCACCTTCAGCTATTTTTCTGAGAATGCGGCGCATGATTTTTCCAGATCTTGTCTTCGGTAATGCTACCGTAAATTGGATCTTGTCAGGGGTTGCATGTGGACCGATCAAACCTCTGACTTTTTGCCTTATTCCTGACTCGACATTCTCGGATGCGGTTTCACCAGTCATTAGTGTGACGTATGCGTAAATCCCTTGGCCTTTGATGTCATGTGGATACCCAACAATTGCAGCTTCAGCAACAGCTTCATGTTGACCTATAGCACCTTCAACTTCCGCTGTTCCAAGTCGATGACCAGAAACGTTTAGCACATCATCTATGCGTCCGGTAATCCAGTAGTATCCATCTTCATCACGAGTTGCACCATCACCAGTCATGTAGTAGCCAGGGAATCGATCAAAATAGGTTTGACGAAAACGTTCCTGATCTCCATAAACAGTTCGCATTATACCGGGCCAAGCAGATTTTATACAAAGATAACCACTCGCCGGGTTACCCTCAATTTCCTGCCCTTCTTCGTTCAGGAGTACTGGTTCGATACCAAAGAATGGGAAAGTGGCAGATCCGGGTTTCAGAGGTGTGGTTGCCGGCAATGGCGTAATCAAGATACCGCCAGTCTCTGTTTGCCACCATGTGTCGACAATAGGACATCGGTTTCCTCCTACCACTTGGTAATACCACATCCACTCCGGTTCCTTGATTGGTTCTCCCACTGTACCAAGTAAGCGTAGGCTAGATCTGTCATATTTATCGACCCATTCATTACCTTCCTTCATTAATGCTCGGAGTGCTGTTGGAGCGGTGTAAAATAGGTTAATGTTGTGTTTCTCAACAACTTGCCAAAATCGACCGTAATCAGGATAGTTCGGCACGCCTTCAAACATAACAGTAATTGCTCGGTTAGCAAGTGGGCCATAAATAATGTAAGAGTGGCCAGTAATCCACCCAATATCAGCCGTGCACCAGTAGATATCATCAGGATGATAATCGAAAATCATCTGGTGAGTGAACGAAGTATAAACCATATAACCGCCGGTCGTATGGAGTACTCCTTTAGGTTGACCGGTTGATCCGGATGTGTACAGGATGAAAAGTGGGTCTTCCGCATCCATCTCTTCAGCTGGACATTCGCTATCAGCTTCGGCCATGGCTTCGTCCCACCACACGTCACGCAACGAATCGAAATTAACTTCATCTCCGGTACGCCTAACAACGATTATATGTTCAATTGATGGAGTATCTTTAACTGCTATATCCGCGTTTGATTTCATTGGGATACCGCCTTTGGCACCACGAACGGCAGTATCTTGTGTAATTAAGATTTTACAGGTTGAGTCGTTGATTCGGTCACGGAGAGCATCAGCAGAGAAAGCGCCGAACACAATCGAATGAGTCGCTCCAATTCGGGCACACGCCAGCATTGCAATTGCCAGTTCTGGCACCATCTGCAGATAGATACAAACGCGGTCTCCCTTTTTAACGCCTTGTGATTTCAGTACGTTGGAAAAAAATTTGACTTCTTGCAACAATTCATTGAATGTAAACGTTTTATCTTCTGATGGATTGTTCCCTTCCCAGATGAGGGCGGTTTCATCACCGTGTCCTGACTCGACATGTCGATCAAGACAATTGTAGCAAGCGTTCAGTTTTGCACCTTCAAACCATTTTATTTCGGCTTGAACAAAATCATATTGCTGAACATTATCCCACTTCTTGAACCAGGTGATTCGTTCCGCAACCTCGGCCCAGAATTGTTCCGGGTTAGAAACTGACGTGTTGTATGTTGTTTGATACTGGTCGTGACTGCTAATGTGCGCCTTTTCTATCGGATAGCTTGTATTTTGTGGGGGGAATACTTTGCTCACAATACCCTCCGTGCAATTGGTTTTTTTATTCTTTGGATTTTATTGTATAGACACAGATATTGAAATGTCAATAAAAACAGACTAATGCGAATATGATACAATTTTGGGTATGGCTAGCAAGATGTTGCGGTTAGATCGATATTATATTGTCATAATTCTGCTGTTTATTGGAATTGTAAGCCAGCTAAGTGCAACTTCACTTTTTTTACAGCATGACAAAACCGGAGATCGAGACTTTTTCGTTAATGTTGAGGAACGTTTTCAGGTTGAGATGGTTATCGACCCTCAAGGTCAGCAGGTTACAGCTTTCGAAATATATCTGTCTTTTTCCGATCAGTACTTGGAATTAATTGATGCAGATCCAATCAATCCAGGAATCCAACCAGTTAAGCAGGGGAAAGATCTGCCTAATGGTTGGCAGATCTTCGACAATGATACACATGGAGATCCCGGTAACAAGCTGTCAAACTTTCAGATCGATTTCTCTCGGGGATTAATCTTTGGTGCAGCAGACCTTGCGATCAAAAAAAAGAGTGTCATCGGGGAGATTAGTTTCAGAGCCAAAGTACCAACTGACGCAACGACGATAAAAGTTGATAATATGAAGGGGGAGAACCGCCTAACAGTGGTTCGAGTTGGTAATTCTCCAACCACACCTTTTACTGAATCTTTCATCTCGAATATCTCGATAGCTCAAGGCTTGCTTGAGTTTCTGGATAGCTTTCCCAAAAACGTCACCTTTCCCAGCAATCAGGTCTACAACAAACTCCAGTTGAGCGATTATGTTGTTTCGCATCATAGTGTAGAATCCCAGCCAAAGTGGTCAATTTCAAAGAGTTCAAACATATCGGTTGAGATTGATCCGGAATCGCTAATTGCCAGTTTGTCAGCCGTTGATGATTGGTTCGGCACAGAAACCCTTGAATTTACGGTAACTGATCCACAGGAAAATTCATCATCAAAATTGCTGGAAGTAAAAATTACTGCGCCTCCGGTTTTTAACCTGCCTGAAAAACCATTTATTACAGATGTCAATCAAATTCGTTTCATCGATCTGACGGAGTACCTCAAGGATGCAGATGACCCGAAATTAGACAACGTTAATTTAATCATGAAGGAAAATCCTTATGGTGAGAATACTGTCAAGCTAAATGGTAAACAGTTGACAGTTCTTGATGACAAACCTTCTCAGGAATCGATTGTAATCGTTGCTTCTGACGCAGATGGGAATGAGACAACAGCTGAAATCCAGATTGGTTTTTCTGCTCTGGATAGCGGCCCTATTATCTCTATCATAACTTTTCCGCCGGAGATTACTGTGTATTTTGATAGGCCAGAAGCCAATGTTCCAATTCTAGATTTAGATGGTATGGTGTTTGACTCTGATTATACTGATAAACAGCTAAATTGGAGTACGGAAGGTAATAAGAATGTTAAAGTCGAGATTGATCCAGCCACCAGACAAGCCAAAATTATGCGAAACCCGAATTGGCAGGGATCTGAGGAGGTAACTTTCATTGTCACCAATCCAGTTGACCTTTCCGATAAAAAAACGATGGAAGTCAGTTTCAGAACTTCAACTGGTGCACCAATTTTTGGAGAAATTCCGCCGGTTACAATACTTTTTCAAAAGGAACAGCCCTTGGATCTCAGGAGTTTCGTTAGCGATTTTGAGAGTAATCCAGATCAGATGTCGTGGGATATCAATCCGGGAAAATTTGTAAAAACGGAAATTAGCAACAAGGGTTTGGCTGTATTTTTGGGTTCCAAGGTTGGCTCGGAAGAGATTGAAGTAAGGGTAATTGATCCTGATGGCAAACAGGCAAAAAGTAAAGTTGCAGTCACAGTAATTGCTCCTACCCCCCCACAGATATCAAATAAGTTTCCATCCAAAATCACTATTCCAAGGAATGAACCAACAGTAGTCTTCGATCTTGATGAATTTTTGACCGGTGGAATTGATAGCTCTGATGTCACTTGGAAGGTAGATGGGTACGACCTTGATAAGATTTTCGTCTCAATTGATGATGAACAGAATGTGACAATGAGATCATTGGGTGCTTGGAATACGGGAATCCAAACTGTGACTTTTACTGCAGAGAATCAAGTGGAAATTCCAGTTAGTGTTAAGACCAGGGTGTTCACAAATTTCCCGCCCACCATATCACCGATTGATGACTTAACAATTGCTGGTGGTGGTTCCATTGAAGTCGATCTGAATAAAAATATTAAAGATCTAGATACAAAACCAGATCAGATTTCATGGACAGCGACCGATTTCTCGCCTCTGTTGGTCGATATTGATTCAGAAACAAAAATTGCAACAATATCTGCCTCTCAGGAGTTGTCAGGTAAGGAATATAAAGTGGTGTTTATCGCCACTGACCCCAATGAGTTAACGGATAATCAAACGGTAAACGTTCGAGTGGTTAAATCATTCAAGACGCCACCGGTGGTTAATTTCCTTCCAAATGTAAAGTTTAAACAGGGGGATGAGGATCAATCAATTACGCTAACCAAATATGTAGAAGATTTGGATACGCCCAAAAAAGACCTGAAATGGGATTACGAACCCAAAGATAGCAAAATCAAAGTTAAAATCGATGAAACTACAAAAAACGTCACTTTTAGTTCAGATCTGGAGTTCGTTGGCAATCAGAAATTCACGTTCACGGTTACTGATCCGGACGAATTAAGCGATAGTTTAGATATGACAGCCGTTGTTATTGAAAGATCTAAGGAGAAGGGACCGCCAACGGTAAAAGGAATTCCTGACATAAAAATGAAGAAAGGCACAACGGAATCGATTCGTCTCAATGATTATGTTATGGATCCAGACACTCTTAAGGTAGATCTGAGATGGGATTACGCGTCTAAGGATGGAAATGTTGAAGTGAAAATAGACAGTGAAACGTCAAATGTTACCCTAAGTCCGGTTGCTGACTTCTTGGGTGAAGAGCAGGTTACATTTACTGCATCTGACCCTGAAAATCAAAGTAGTAGCCAAGGGATTAAAGTTTCCGTTTTAGAAGAACTAGAGGTTGATAGTGGAATTGAAGGTGAAGGCGGCGAGGAAAATGTTAAGGCAGAACCTCCTGTTATTAGGGATTTTCCGCCGATTGAAATTAAGCAGGGGGATGTCGACCAGTCTATTGTACTGATTGATTATGTTGAAGATCCGGACACGCCAAAGAAAGACTTAAAATGGGATTATGAACCAAAAGATGGAAATGTTCTGGTTCAAATAGACGCATCAATTTTTAAGGTGACGCTATCGCCTAAACTTGGTTTTACAGGTGACCATAAAATTACTTTCACTGTAACAGATCCAGGTGACTTGAGTTCTAGTAAGGTTCTCAGTGTAAAGGTGATTGAACCATCAGCAGAAAAAGGACCTCCAGTGGTAAAGGGGATCCCTGATATGGAAATGGAGCAAGGAGATGTCGGTCAACAAATTCAGCTGACAAACTATGTCAAAGATCCGGATACGCCCAAAAAAGACCTGAAATGGGATTATGCACCTAAGGATGGAAATGTTGAGGTCAAAATAGATGAAGCCACGCTGCAAGCGACTTTAATCCCGAAACCTGGTTTTGTGGGTACGCAGGAAATTGAATTTATTGTCACTGATTCCGATAAGTTAAGCGGGACACAGAAAATTAAGATTACGATCGGTAAGAAGTCAGGCGAAGGTGAGAACAAATCACTTATGATCACAGAAATTCCGAATGTAAAATTCGAGCAGGGCACGGACGACAGATCTATCGTCTTAGGTGAACACGTTGAAAATTCTGAGGTGCCCAAAGAAAAGTTGGTCTGGGATTATTCACCTAAGGATGGAAATATTGAGGTCGAAATAGATAAAGCAAGTTTAAAAGTTACCTTACGTGCCAAACCGGATTTTTTCGGTACGCAGGATATTGAGTTTAAAGTCTCTGATCCTAAAGGTCAAACTGCAAGCAAGAAGGTCGCTGTTACCGTTGAGAAGAAGGAAGAAACAAGATCACCGATTTTGACCAAGTTTCCGTTGATCAAAATTGATGAAGGAACAGCTTATGAGATTGGCAACCTTGATGAATTTGTGGCAGATGCTGACACACCAAAGGAAGACTTGAAATGGGAATCAAAAGGCACTAAAAATCTTACCGTTAATATTAATCAAGAAACTCGTGTAATGGAGATTAGTCCGAAAGAAAAGTTTACTGGGACTGAATCAATAGATATCATTGTTACTGATCCGGAGCAAAACCAGGCTAAAGGTGTAATTATTATCGACGTCCAGTCAACTGAAACCGAAGTAAAAGCCGCGTCTCCAGTTATTTCATTTCCTGAAATTAAACTTGAAGTGGGAAGGAGTGTTAAACTCAAACTTGATAAGTATGTAAAAGATAAAGACACGCCAAGTGAAGACCTGACTTGGAGTATCAAGGAAAACAACACCTTTGAGATTGCTATAGAAGAAAGAACTTTAAAAATTAAGCTAAGTGAAGAGAAGAAAAGTTTTCGAGGATCCCAAATACTTGTATTAACCGTAGTCGATCCTGAAGAGAATAAGGATGTTGGAATAATAAGTATTAAGGTTGTTGACGCACCTGATAGGACACCGCCCGGTTTCCGTTTTTTTATGATTCCCAACCCAATTCAACCTGACTTCTTGACAATCGTCATTGTTGCCAATGAAAAACTTAAGGAGCCTCCCAAATTCCAAATTAATGGTGAAGATGTATCCATCAGCGAAGTAGGTGATAATCAGTGGAAAGGGCAACATATTCTATCAAGCGGAGGGGCGTTAAAAATCGCGATAGAAGGAATGGATGTTGCGGGGAACAAAGGGAGGCGAAATAAAACTATCCAGCTAAATTCAACACTATCGTCACCACAAATTCCTGTTCCTAATCAGAATGCTTTACATCCAAACTATCCCAACCCATTCAATCCAGAAACATGGATTCCGTTTCAACTGGCGCAGGATACTGTTGTTAAACTCGAGATCTTCTCCTTCGATGGCAAGTTACTACGAACGTTAGATCTCGGACAATTATCGGCAGGTCTATATCTGAGTCAAGATCGAGCTGCTTACTGGGATGGACGGAACGGAAACGGCGAGGATGTGGCAAGTGGTGTCTATTTTGGGGTTTTATCCGTTGGTGATAACCAAACATATGTACAACGGTTTGTCATGTCGAAATGATTAGCCAATGGATAATTTATCAGCATGTGATGACCATCTTGCTTCCATCATCTTTTTGAGTGCCTGATGATCTGGGTGGTTTAAATCAGGATCATGCTGTGCTATCTTGGCTGCTTCTGCTTTGGCTAGTTCCAGCAAATCAGCGTCCTTGATGATGTCGGCAAGCTTAAAATCAGGTAAACCGGATTGACGGGTACCAAAGAATTCACCTGGACCACGCAGTATCAGATCAACTTCCGCCAGTTCAAAACCATCATTTGTCCGGAGCATTGCCTTGAGGCGATGAACACTTTCTTCACTCTGTGGGGTGGCAATCAGGTAACATGTCGATTTGTGTTTCCCTCGCCCAATCCGACCACGTAGCTGGTGTAGTTGCGCAAGTCCAAACCGTTCTGCATTCTCAATCACCATAATGGTAACGTTAGGTACGTCCACACCGACTTCAATTACCGTAGTTGATACAAGAATGTCAATCTGACGATTCTTGAACTGTTGCATTACTTCCTGTTTATCAATTGATTTCATTCGACCATGCAAGAGACCAATACGAAAATTAGGAAAGACTTCAAGTTGGAAATGTTCCGCCATTTCGGTTGCAGCCTTGATCTCTTCCATTTTTTCCGATTCTTCAACCAGAGGATAAACAATGTAGGTTTGCCGTCCCTTTTTAATCTCTTTCTCGACTTGTCCGTAGAGTTTATCACGATCTTTATCTTTGACCCATTTAGTCTTGATTTCTTGCCGTCCCGGTGGAAGTTCATCGATGACCGACACATTCAAATCACCATACACGGTGAGAGAAAGTGTTCGAGGAATGGGTGTGGCCGTCATAACCAATACATCCGGAGTGATACCTTTTTCTCGGAGCTGCTCACGTTGCCTCACGCCGAATCTATGTTGCTCGTCGATGATCACCAGTCCGAGCTTGTGAAAATTTACTTCCTCTTGAATCAGTGCGTGCGTTCCGACAATTATATTTGATGTTCCATCCTTAATTTCTGTCAGGGCTGAATCGCGTTCAGATTTTTTCAGATCGCTTTTGAGTAGAGTAATCTTTAGGTTACACGGAGACAACAAGTTGGTAAGGTTGCTTGTATGTTGATCAGCCAGAACTTCGGTTGGCACCATAACTGCTCCCTGATAACCGTTCTCGATAGCTTTGGTCAATGAGAGTGCGGCAACTATTGTTTTTCCGGATCCAACGTCACCTTGTAAAAGACGGTTCATTGGTTTTGGGCTTTCCATGTCTGTGCAGATATGTTCAAAAACGCGTAACTGTGCGTTTGTTAAATTGAACGGCAGCGATTGAGTAAACTGGTCGACGAGGTGACTATCAGCCTGAAAAGCAATTCCATTGGTGTGGGTCTCAAACCTGACTTTTTTAGTCTCAAGCCCCATTTCCAGTAAAAATAGTTCATCGAAGGCAAGTCTTCTCCGTGCCACTTCCTGATGCTTGTTTGAGGTTGGAAAATGAATTTCACTAACCGCAGTGCGCCGGTCCATAAAACTCTCTTGCTTTCGCAAATCCACAGGCACGAACTCTGGATATTGATCTACGTACTCGTCAAGAGCAATTTTCAACCATCTGCGTACCATATGCTGGGTTAAATTTGCCGTCAGTGGATATTTCGGAACAATCCGTCCGGTATGAATTAGATCTAGATCCTCATCTTCGATTATTTCAAAATCAAAGTTTGTCGTCTGGATCTCGCCATACCGGCGTTCAAATTTGCCGCTTACAATAACCTGCTCCCCTTTTGACAAAAACTTCCGCAGGTACCCAATGCGTTTACCAAAAGCAACAAGTTGTGCAATGCCTGTTCCATCATATATGGAAATTTTCCCAAAAGCCTTAGCCTTAGCCTTGTGGCGATTTGGCTTAATATGCGTCTGTTTAACTACTGATCCAGAAACGGTTTCATTTTCTTGCCCCCGTCCGACATCACCAATAGATTTGATGCGGCTTCTGTCAATATAATCGCGAGGATAATATTCCAGTAAGTCTTCAATGGTGCGGATATCCAGTTCTGCGATGAGCTTCTCAGCAATACGGGGACCAATACCGTTTGCCTGTTTGATGTGGATTTCAAGAAATTCAGATACATCTGATTCAGTTAACACAGGCGGATAGCTTAGATCAACCTCTATATCTTGTGTTTCCGATTGTGTTGTGGTTTCTTGAGCGTTTGCAAAAAGCGGGAGATCCGTCGTTTCTTTGACTCTTAGTTGAGGAGACTTAACTGCCGATTTCTGGCCGCTTTTTGGCGCTGACAGCAATTTTTGGGCTTTCTCAATTTGCGTGAGTCGTTCCATGGGGGTCAGTCGATCATAGTCAGAAAAAAGATCAGCAAGATCTCGGAGTTTTTGCTTTTCTGCCAGACCGATTTCCAACTGTCTGGATTTGGTTGCCCAGTTTCCCACATAGCTCTTCATCCCGCCGATAACAACTTCGTCGGTACATCCTTTCCGGATTTCCTGTTCAAAAGGGCGAGAGATAGATCCTATAATCTTTTCAAATTGGTTCATACTTTTATTTTCTAATGAAACACAGCTTCAATTAAACAAAATATAAGGGCAAACGAACATCTGGTAAACATTCATTTGCCCTTATATTTTGTTAGAATCGACTTAAAATTTAACTCCTTTCCGTTTTAATTAATCCCCAGGAAACTGTAAGCTTACCATTTCTGTCAACGGATAAGGCTCGCTCAAACCCAGATCCGAGTTTCTTAACTTGACCGGCGTCTAACGTAACGCTGAAAACTGCAATTTCGTCAATGGTCCCTTTCCACTGGCAACGCTTACCACATCCAGGATCGGCGCCGATATAAACGTTCTCAGGAGATGCCCAAGGTGGGCCGTCCGCCTTCTCACTTCCTTGCAACTTCCCATCTTGATATATCTTTAACTCTTTACCATCGTATGTTCCAACGATGTGAGTCCATTTCCTGGCGGGCAACCCATCTCCAAGAACTTCCAATTTAGCACCACCATTTTGCGATCTGATATGAAAAGAGGCGTTCGTCTGGTTCTGCCCATTTTCATGTGCTCCTGTGCCTAATAGGTATTGGGACCATGTAGAGCAGCCAAGTCCTCTCCAAATAATGCATTTACCTGTAGCATCCCCATCAGATAAAACCCACGCATGTATTGAGAAGGTTGTGCTTTCTTTGAAGTCTAACTCTTTCGCTTTGTCACCTCTCTCAGTCGGAATAGTAAGCCATTCATCTTCGCCATTAAGCTGTATTCCTTTGCCAAACTTGCCATCCACCCACTTTGGCGCGCCACTACCAAATTCTGCGTGGTTGTCGTTTCCTGAGGTATCTTTGGCAATTTCGCCTTTACCTTCCTCGAAAAGCCAAACTCCGGCAATGCTGTCTTCCTTTAGCTGTGCGTATCCTGCTGTTGCAATTAACAGTAGAACAGTTACTATAGCAATCCATTTTGCTAAGTCATGTTGCATGATAACCTCCTTAATAATTGAAAATATTGTATCATATGTGCGTATGAAAAACTATTTTGGGAAGATTTATTCTACTTTGCATTCGAAACCGATTGATGGTCCATAAGGATAGTGGGTCGATCAGGTGTTATCTGAATCGATTTCATTTTCCGTTTCATGGTATTAGCCTTTGGCCGAAACGAGAATGGTATCTACAATCGGTCTTCGATACCTACGGCATAATCAAGGTAACGCAGCCCTTCATCCAGGGTGGTGAAGTAACCATCAGCAAATGGCTTGACGTAGTCGTAGGCGTGAGAGTAATGGTCGCCTTGGTTGACGAAAAGAATTTGTTTGCCTAGAGCGTTAGCATAACCTACTGCTAATACGAGATTGAACAGTCGGCCTCCGCTATCTGTTCGACAAGCAAAAAGGATATCTGCTGCGGCGAGATCCTGCATTCCCGATTCAGCAAGAATCGTAACTGACTTGTCATTCTGGTATTGTGCTTGAACGCGGTCTGTCCACGCCGATGAGGGACTGCCGGAAAGGAAGATCCTGTGTTCCAGGTGGTTGATTGGCTGAGTGAATTGATTTGGTTCGGAACCTGCCCCCCTATTTTCAGATGGAGCTGTTATAATTTGATGGAGTGAGTCCAGACCATCCGATAACGAATCAAATGATTGATTAATATAAGGTTGAGCACATTCCACTTCATCATCTAAGCTTCTGGCTTCATTAACAAAAAGAACCCTCTTTTTCCTGGCGTGAGCAATCCCTGTTTCCAGCATAATGTTAAAGGATCTATAGCGATCGTCCGGAATATAACCGAACAGAATGTCGCTTTTGCTGAGCATCTGCGTGATTCGCAGTTTGTGCCCCGGTTTAACATCGCCCGGTGCTCCCATAGCATCACTGAGTCCATGATTTTCGCAAGGCCCAACGAAGATGACGTGGTCATCTTTAAGGTACTTAGCTTTTACCGGTTCTCTCCAATCGCTGTGAGCACTACTTGAAAGATATACAACATAGGGTTTTACCTCGTCCATTTTGTTCTCCATTTATTCTTAGGGGGCAATTATCTGTTCTTTCAATTGTTGTGTGAACACACAACTCCTAGATATACTTCCAATGTCTTCCATTTGGTATTGGATCACGAGTGGGCCGTTAAAGTTAATTTCCTTTAAGCCGGAAGCAAAAGAAGAAAAATCAAATTCGCCCGTTCCCGGTTCCCCACGATGGCTGCCAGAAATGTGAACGTCACCAAGAAAGTCTTTCATCTCCAAGACGGATTTGTATGGATCTGCGTTATCATTGAAAAGATGATAGGTGTCGCAGGTCAAATGCACCGGTAATTGGGTATCCTGAATAAATGCAAGCCCGTCATGGTAATTATCTATTGGACATCCTTTTTCAAATTCTATGGTGATTGTCAGATTATGTTCGGTGAGAACGGGACACATCTTGTACAGATTTTCCGCCAGCGTATCCAGTTCGGCTTCTACCGACACATTTTGCGTTGGATTTGGCCAAATCCCAATTATGTTAGCATTAACTTGCTGGGCAATATCTAAGACAATTTCAAAATGTTCAAAGGCTTCGGATTTCAGATCTGGGTTAGTCAGAATATGATTCCCAAACCCAACGGTTGGTACAGTGAGATGATACTTTTCAACAAGTTGTTTCATCTCGTTAATCTCACTTGGGGATAAATCGCCTAAAAAAGCTTGATTAACGGGAATATTAATTCCGTCATATCCCCCTTTAGAAACAAGTTCAAATATCTCAGATCGAGTGAATCTCCCCAGCGTGCCTGCGTAAGGGTCATAGCAAACAGGTAGCATGAAATTCCCTTATCAATTTGGTGTCAACAATTACCAGACTGTTTTTACTGCTGCCCAAGTTGTTGTCAGTTTGGATTCTGGCTGAACGCTTAAAATTTTATCAAGTCCATCTTCCATCAATTTCTTGATATCATCAGGCTCTAATATCGTGTTGAAAATGAGAAATTCGTCCAGTAATCCCTGCCACTGGCGTTGAATTGCACCGGAAAACCAACCACCAATTCCTGCCACATCAAGTACTCCGGGGTTGCCGCCCCAGTTGTTTTCGTTAGAAAGTTCACCGTTAATGTAGAAACGGATCTTCTTCTCCTTGGCACTATAAGCGGTCGCAACATGAACCCACTTATTCATTTCCTTCCCGGTAATCATGAAATTGGCAAATGTATCATTTCCGCCGGGATTCCCGTTAATCGAAAATTCGATTTGCTTATTGGGGTGAAGTTGATAATGAATGTCTCCACCTTTCCAACCATCATTATTAAAGAAAACTCGCCATTGACCATCCCTGTCTGTTGAGTTGACCCAGTGTGTAAAAGTGATTTCTTCAAAAGATCCAATTTTTTTGGGTATTTTGACGAAATCGTCCTTACCATCAAGTTCTATAGCTTTGCCGATTTTTCCCTGAACAAATTTAGCACCGCCTTCAATTTTACCATCGAACCCGTTTCCGGTTATGTCTTCAGCGTTACCTTCAAATAGCCAAGCAGCAGAAATAGTATTTGGGTCTATCTTCGCGTAGATCGATGTGTTGATTAACAAGATCAAGCAGGCGAATACTGACCAGAATCTGAGATTGTTCATTAACATTTCTCCTTTTAAATTATATTGACATTTATAATAACATAACCTGTAAACCTTTTGGCAGTTTGTCCTGTAGATCTCACCGAACAGCTCAATGGTCGTTCATCTCTTGATTCTTGTTTCAGTAGTCGATGACTTGGCAGAATTCGAAAAGCTTCTTGGCACGCTCCGAAAATCCTTCGTACGTCTCCGACGGCACTTTCACGGATTGATTGATACTGATCCACGACAGCCCGTAGCAGACAACGATTTCGGGACGCGGCTCATTAGAAGTGTAGGGCGTGCCGCGATGCAGCGTCCGAAGATCCTGTATCTTATTTTAATCGAAGAATCTCTTGTTGCGATTCATTAAGCATATCCATCACTCTTGGACTAAACTGCAATCCTTGTCCACCCCAATCCGGCATATAGCCGATGCTGTAACAATAGAAAATGGTACGGCGAGTCCGATTAGAGACGTTGATGGTGGAACCGTGTGTGAGAGCTTCAGTAAAGATAATCGCGTCTCCTGCTTTGGCGGGAATTGGCATCAAAGGCGGATTTTCTTCAGGATGACTCCCCCACGGTTTGGAGAAATTACTTTTGTGCGCGCCTGGAATAACAGCGAAGCAACCGTCTTCAACATCACAATCAAGCATCGGAAACACAGCTTTGCTTAAGGTGGAAACCATCTGACCGTTACGACAATGATACTGGCATTTTGAAATTATCGGCATCCCATGCATGTGGAGTGAAGTGTAACCGCCACCCCATCTATAAATTGTATAAGTATGGTTTAATCTATACGGCCCACCGGTTACCTCTTGAATTACCGACAACACCTCTGGAATGTCAACTAGAGGTACTAATGCTGAATCACTTTCCAGTATATTGGAAATATAAAGTTCCTTTTCTGTCTTGGTCGTTCCAAGTACCAACGGTGGTGGAAAATCCTCCGGCGGCATATTCTCAAATCGATCTAGAACTTTATTGCAATTATCGATTACTGATTTGGGGATGACGTTTTTAAGAACAATATAACCTTGCAGATCAAAAAGGTATTTCTGTTCCTGATTCATTTCAGTTCCTTCCTACTTGGCTGGTGTGACTTTATTAATCCAGTACAGGACGATTCAACCGAGTATGGTACGGTGGTTCCATGACACTGCGTTGCTTTTCATCCGCCCATTCGGGAATTGTATAGGCAGGTACATATGCTAGATTACCGGCGGTATATCGGGTTAGAACCGAACGTCTGGGGTGATCGGCAGTCCAAGGCAGTGTACCATGAGTGACGGCTTCCGTAAAGATGACCACACTTCCAGCTTTACACGTAATTTGACGTACATGTTCCTGATGTTTCTCGTATCTTTTCATTTGGATTGGACATGAGAAGTTACTCTTATGGCTACCGGGAATGACGATTAGTCCGCCATCGCCTGGATTCACATCTCCTAGTTGAAAAGCAACAACTGTTAGACCACAATGCATTTTTCCGTTCTGGAAGATGTAGTATTGGTTGGGGTCAAATCCGGGGCCTGATGAACCATGGAAAATGAATCCTTCAGCACCTTTGTCCATTGATATCAGAAACATCTGGTGATCCATTCGGAATCCCTTGCCTAGAATTTCGTTCAGACATGGTACTATTTTGGGGTGGACTAACATTTCCCGAAAAGGATCGCACCACGGTGATTCAAGCTCAAGAAGTCCGCCAAATTCGCCTCGGCCATGTGTTCCCTCCAGCATTTCTGAATCACCATCAAGTTTTTGTTCTTTTGGACGGATGTGCATCTTGTCCGAATATTGATTGATTGCTTGGTTGGCAATCTCAACTTCTTCCACTGTTAAGACATCTTCAACGACGAGATACCCATTTAGATCAAATAGATACTTTTCATCATCGTTCATGGGTTTAGGCTCCTATAATTAAAAATTAATAGTTTGTTAAGAATTAGTTTTAATAAGGCCATATAGCTGGCAAAGGGCGTTCTATTTCAATCAGTCGGCGAATGAGTCGCAATCGGTGGTTTTCTAAGACAGAAGCGTAAGCTGGATCTTTCGCCACATTCTGGTATGCGCTAGGATCCTTTTGCAAATCGTATAAACTTTCACGTCCATCGGATTCTATAATATACCGAAAACTATCGGTTCTAATTGTTTTCCAACCTGTCATTTCCATTAAAGCTACACCGTTGCTGGGTTCATCATTTTGAATAACTTTAGTCAGGGAATTTCCTTGCAGGTGAGGAGGAATTGGAATTCCAGCATAATCAAGTAGCGAAGGAACAACATCAACTCCTTCAACAATCTGGTTGATTTTCTTCTCCTTATCTATTTTCCGAGGATAGCGGATGATTAGAGGTACCCGGCTGACACAGTCATGCCCAGGATAGCCTTTCCCATAACGTAGGTGTTCACCTAGCCACTCGCCGTGATCCGACGTAAACACGACGATCGTGTTCTCTGCCAGGCCGAGTTGTTCTAATTCACTTAAAATTCGACCCACATGGTGATCGACTTCACTAACCATAGCATAATACCCGTGATGGGCGGAACGTAACTCTTGATCAGAGAAACGTTGATCAGTCCGCATTTGATCAACCTCCGGTGGGAAATTAGGGATTTGCAGTTGATCAGGATCATATTTATCTAGGAACTCCTGCGGTGCCACCCACGGAGAATGAGGAGAATAGTAGCCTGAAACACAGAGAAACGGCTGATTTTGCTGCTGTTTTATAAACTTAATGGTTTGTTCTGTCACAAAAGCGGTATGCGTAACATCACTGGTTCCTCGAAAAGCAATCGCTTCTTTGGGGAACCGATCCTCTGGATGGGTGATTTCGTCCTGAACACTCATCTGTTGATGCCAAGTTTCTGTTGCCGGGGGTAAGCCAATACTAATGTAATCCAGTTGATCAGGATCTTTTTGCGAAACCCAACTGCGGTATGCGTCCGCGTAACACCCAGGCTCATCTGAAATTTCAAGATGGTCAAATCCGTAATCCGGATGAATCTGTCGGTGATCTCTGTTGGCGTGGGGTAGGAAATGAAGTTTACCGATATTTGCACTGCGATATCCGTAATTTCGTAACATTTTGGGTAGAGCTATAGTGTCGTCTGGTACGGGAATCCCCATCCTTGTGATTCGTAGTGTCGATGGGTATTGTCCTGTTAAGAAACTGACACGGCTGGGCATACATACGGGATTCTGAATAAAGTATCGACTGAAGTTTGCACCTTCAGCGACTAACCGATCTAAGTTCGGTGTTTGGATATTACTATTGCCGTTAGCTCCTAGAGCGTCCCATCGCTGTTGATCAGTATACAGTACCAAGATGTTCGGGCGATCCATTTAAATTCCTATCCATTTCTACTATTGCGGAATGATCTGTCTTCCTTTTTTATCGATATACTTTATTTGTCCATCTATTTCGATGTAGGCAATGCCATCAGAGAATGACCGGGCAGAGCCATACTGAGGAGATAAGATATACTGACCACTCTTAGCAATGTAACCGTATTTATCCTCAACTTTTACACAGGCAATACCTTCTGAAAACCCCCAAGCTTCATCAAATTGAGGAGGTATAACTAGTAGGTCTGATTTATTGATGTATCCCCACTTTCCTCCTATTTTTACTGGAGCAAGTCCGCCAAGGAAACCAAGAACCTCATCATATTTTAGATCTATTACTATATTTCCAGTTGAATTGATGTAACCGGATTTTTGATCGCGTGTAACTCTGGCTAATCCTTCTGAGAACGGACAAGCATCGTCGAATTGCATAGGAATAATTATGTTGCCTCTAGCATCACTGTATCCCCATTTCCCATCAACCCTGATTCTGGTTAGCTCAGCGACATCTTTCAACTTTACATGGTGGTAAGCAATAGCAAGAAGTATTATTATTGGGATTAGCAGCAATAAATAATGTGGAATTGGTAACTTGATAGGCAACATCCATCACCTCGTTTCTATCTTGGTGAAAAAGGACCTAATTGAATACCATGTGGATCTACAATACCCGTACGCGTGTAATCAAACCATATTTTGGCCTGTTGCTGATCCATTCCAGATTGCAAATAGTCCTTTTTAAGTGCGTGCAAACAGTATTCTACCCGTTCAAAACGGAATCCCCCTTCTTCAATCAGCATACACTGTGCCCGATAGTCACCATCACGTGGTTGACCGATAGTACCGGGATTAACAACCAGTTTTCCTTTAACCTCAAACTTCATTGCCATATGGGTGTGGCCTGACAGTATTCGATCTTCTGAAGTACCCTGGATTGCTTCAAGGTTATCGCCTTCGTCTGCGTATGGGTGGAGGCGACCACTAGTATGATGTTTAGGAGAACCATGTACTAAGCAGTATGATCTCTTCTCCACTTCTGTGGAGAGAAGAGACGGAAGTTTTTGCAGATAATCCAAGGTTTCGATTGTCGTATGGTGTGGGAACCAACCTAACCAGCCGACAGTCTGACTTGGTTGTTGTACAGCAAAATGGTCGTCATGGTTTCCACGGATAACGTGTTTACAATGAGTGTGAACTAAATCGACACACTCAGACGGACACGGGCCATATTCAACGATATCGCCTAAACACCAGATTTCGTCCACATCCGGGAACTTATCAATAACCGCCTTTAATCCACGGTAGTTTGCATGAATGTCAGCAATTACCAATATTCGCATTGGTTGCCCTGAAATATTTTAGCTGTGTTTCAAGCTAGACGATTCCAGATTTTGTCGATCTCGTCCCGTATCGCTTGCGCATCTTTCCATCGATCAGGAAAAATCGATAAAGCATAACTGGGAGGTCCCTGTTCAGGACAAACATACATCTTGCTATCAGGTGTCGCCGTTTCCAGCCACGCTTCAATGACTTTTTCCGCGAACGGTAACCAATCGATAAACTCGGGTGTGAAATTTCCTTGATGATCCAGTGCTGAGATTTGGCAATGATGTCCGTTGAAGGGCCGGAAATGGAATTGTGATGCGTACTGAATCAGATCTACTCTTTCTGCCAGCCGATCCCAGTAAGGGGGGGAAATGTGTTTAATAATTGCAGGATGAGAAAAGTCCCAGGTGATCTTTAGCGGTTGGTTTTCTATCTGTTCGTACCCTTCAGCTAAAGCATATGTCTTCTCGGGAGTTTCCGTGCAAGTATCTCGATGAACTTCAATTCCCACATCCATCTCCAGTTTATCTGCTACCTTCATTACTTCGCAAGCAAGCGGTACTGCAACCTCGGTTGGTGTGTCGTGGTCCAGCATTTGCACATTCACGCATGCTACCCCAACTTCCTTGATAGCCTGAAGTTCCGATTCGACATCACTTTCCTCACCAATATCAACAATTGCTGCGAAAAGAAGATTATGCTTGTTAACAAGTTCTCTGGTTACTTGTGAAACTCGTCCGGCAAAACCATCAAACCCAGCTTCCTTGATAATATCTAACTTTTTTTCAATTGTCCACTCGCCGTTACTGTCACCGTAGCCAGAGAGGGTCCATAAACTGGCTATATGGTAGATCTTGGGAGCACCATCTGTACTATTCATTAAGTTATCCTTGCTAGAATTGTTAATTTACTAATTAGATATTTTCTCTCGTTTCCAGATAGTAAGATTCGTCATGTCGCGTGCCTTTGCAGCTAGCAATGTGGCGGCGAGAAAACTGACTGCAAACATAACGATATTACCAATGATGCCAGTATAGTACAGTTCGAAAGGGAAACGCAAGGCTTCCGGCAGAATTCCTCTGCTTGAATCTGATAGAATTGTCCATAAGGTAAACAGGATAGTACTAATGATACCGAAACCAACCGCACGTGCATCACCAATGCTGGTTAAAAAACCAAGTAAATACATACCTAGTGATCCTCCACCCAGTAACGAACCGATAATTGTGCCTGTATCTTGTAATGTCTTGGTTTCAGAATTTACCAGAATAATAGCGCCAAAAATCATCATTGCAGCGGTGATTGTGGCGGTACACTGCGCCATTCTAAGATAGTGAGCATCGTCTCGATTTTTGATGATGCTGGAATCGAGTGAAGACATAGCGGCAGCAACTACGGCGGAAATAAGTAATCCTGCAATTCCTGGTGGCAGGTAATTAATCATAAAGAATGGCAAAATTTGCTCGGCTTTCTCGTTACCTGATAGAATTAAAGTAGCTCTATCATGGGGGAAAACGTGAAAAAATGAAAAAAGAGCCGTTCCCAAAAACATGTAAAACGCCCAGATTGGTACACTGCAAAAGGCGCATGTGTACATTGCTTTTCTGGCTTCTTTTATGTTCTTAGAGGCGCAGTACCGTTGAATTACGTTCTGGTTGCCGCTGTACTCAGTCAGCCAAGCAGTTAATCCTAAGATAAGCATCATTGTTCCGGTCTTACTTGTCAGTGATATCCCCCACGATATCGGATGGAGTTTTCCGTCAACCAACTCTGAGAACGAGATTTTGTTGGATGCTGAAGCAATACGAAAAATATGGGACAATCCATCTGGAAGTTTGATTATGATAATGCTTAAACAGGCCACCCCACCCAGAACCAGTATGATTGTCTGAACCACGTCAGTCCATATTACGGCCCTAATTCCACCAGTTACCGTGTAGAATGCCACGAAAGTACCACCAATCAGAATACATATCTCGGAACTTAGCCCGGTGATTTCATAAAGAACCAGTGATATTAAATAAAGGATGATACTGACGCGCACAAGTTGACCGGCGATGAAGCTTATTGATCCATAAACACGGACAGGTAGACCAAATCTATGTTCAAGGTATTCGTAAGCGGATGTTATTTTGCCATATCGAAAAAATGGTTGGGGATAAATCGTAGCCATGCGGTCTTAAAGGCGTCAGCAGGATATGCCAGAAACGTAATTGAACTTATAGATGTACCTACTAAACTGAGTCCGATAACCCAACCCTGAAATGAACGGCTGCCGACAAAATAATCTTCCGTGCTATTATTGTTTCTGGAAAAATAGATCCCCATTAATGCCATACCAACTAAATACGCCAGCAACACCAGGATATCGAGATAATGTAAGTACATCTTAATTACATCTCCAAAATCGACGAGGGGCGCCATTTTATCTTGTTTTAACCCTGCAATCAATATATTATTGCTAATTACCTAATACATATTCTTGACAAGGTTTGGCACATTTACCACTATGTGTCTGATTGTTGTAGCGGAATAGGTCAATAAACTAAATATGAAACTGGCAATCCGACAATATATGGCTCCAGGTAACATCTTGTCCGAGCGGTTATCCAATATAGAAAAAATGGGGTTTGACGGAATTGAGCTTACTCCTCGAGATGTAACAGATTGGCGAAACTGGGTTAAAGAAGCCAAAGCTGATTTTTCAAGAAGTACCATCAAACCGACAATCGTTGGTATTAATAAAAGTGGTTGTCTTCTTGATCAGCGTAAGTCGGAACGCGACTTGGCCGTGAGTGGTATGAAACAATCGTTGGAAGCGGCAGTTGAACTTGGCGGAATCGGCGTTATTTGTGTTCCTCTTATTGCTATCCGAATGGGTAAAGGACAGCGGATTAGCGATCTGTCTCCTTTCATGACGACCTATCAGCTTGAAAGGAAATTGCTGGTTGAACTTCTCGGTGATCTAGGTCAGCATGCCAAGAGGGTGGGTTCGTGTCTGATCCTTGAGCCACTAAATCGGTACGAATCGTTCTGGCTAAACTGTGTGTCGGAAGGCGTTGAAATTTGTAAAGAAGTTGGTAGTGATAGTGTTAGGACAATGGCAGATTTCTTTCACATGCATATCGAAGAAGCGGACATTGTCGAAAGTCTGATCAATGCCGAAGGTTACCTTGCTCACGTACATTTAGCTGACAGTAACCGTGAACTTCCTGGCCAAGGATTTACCAATTTTCGGCCGGGTTTAGAAGCGCTAAAATCGATTGGATATTCCGGTTTCATGGGAATTGAGAGCAAAATAACCGGTGATCCGATGGTAGAACTTCCCAGATCAGTTAAATACCTTCGTGAATGTTACGATTAAATATTGGATTTAGATTAGGAAAAGGATAGATAAAAATGCAGAAAAGACAGTTGGGTAAAACTGATGAGCAACTCTCAATTATCGGGTTGGGAGGGATTCTGGTTTCCAACATTGATCAAGCAGAAGCTAATTTGCGTGTACGATCAGCTTTCGATCGAGGAATCAATTACTTTGATGTCGCACCGACCTATGGTAATGCTGAAGAACGACTCGGCCCCGCGCTGGAGGGCATACGGGATCAAGTTTTTCTAGCCTGCAAAACAACAGAACGAAGCAACAAAGGTGCAACCAAAGAATTACGCCGATCGCTGAAAAAACTCAGGACAAATCACTTTGATCTATACCAACTTCATGGAATGACAACCCAAGAAGATTTAGAGGAAGTAATCAAACCGAGTGGTGCTCTGGAGGCTTTTATTGAAGCTCGCGATCAGGGACTAATCCGATACATTGGTTTTTCTGCCCATTCTTCAGAAATTGCGGAACAATTGATGGATCAATTCGATTTCGATAGCGTATTATTCCCAATTAACTGGGTCAATTATTTTCAAGAAAACTTTGGACCCAATGTGGTTAGAAAAGCTGAGGAAAAAGGTGTCGGGCGATTGGCACTGAAGGCCATGGCACGTAGTAAATGGGCTGAAGGCGCTGACCGGTCACAGTTCCCCAAGTGTTGGTACACGCCGGTAAAAGATGAGGAAGAGGCACAATTAGCGCTTCGTTTTACACTCTCACAGCCAATAACAGCAGCAATCCCACCTGGTGAACTGCAATTTTTTGACTGGGCGACTAAAATCGCTTTAGATTTCAAGCCTTTAACTGACCTTGAAGTTCAAGAGCTCGAAAATCGATCTGCAGGTTTAGAGGCCATATTCCAACTGGCAGGATAAGTCAGGTACAACAAAACCGGTCGACAAATTGGCTGAAAACGTTTACGCTTTGTTCCAGTTGATCAAGTTCGATCCACTCATCAATCGTATGTGCCTGCGAGATGCTCCCCGGGCCAACAACAACTAGATCCATATACTTGCCAAAGATAACACCATCGGTTCCATATGGAACGGTTAATGCTTGCTGTGTTCCTGTAATCGTTCTACATCGCAATCCGATTGTTCCATTAATTCCTAAATGAAATCTATTGATTCAAGATTTGCTATAACGGCTAATCGTATTATAGCT
>DTUY01000106.1 GCA_012963885.1 Candidatus Poribacteria bacterium
AACGTGCTATCCCTTTCTTCTTAGGTTTAGTTATGGGAGACTATATATCCGTCAGCATATGGGCGTTGATTGGTACGCTGTTTAACATACCAACATACGTTTTATGGTCGCCATAGTCTAATTGTGTTGAGTATTAGTTATAGGGTACGATATAACTCAAGCAAACAGGCTTTTAATTGTTTGTGTTTTATGGTACTTTTTTCAGATAAGTAAATACAGAGAAATAATAATAGTTAAACTATCAGTGGCATAGATGATAGAAAACTATTTTTAGGGGAATCAGAATGAAAGTTGCTGCCATGTTTGGCAATGGTAAGGCAGGATTGATAGATAAACCAGACCCAACACCTAAAGAGGATATTGTCCTTGTCAAAATTCATGCTGTGCCTATGTGCACTGAATACAAGGGCTTCGAATCTGAACGTGAAGCTGATAGCTTTGGTCATGAAGCGGCAGGTGAAGTGGTTGAAGTTGCTCAGCCGGGCTCAGTTAAAGTAGGAGATCGTGTCGTGGTACAGCCACAAAACGCCTGTGGAAAGTGTTCTTTGTGTTTGATCGGTGAGCATATCCACTGTCAGAACGGTCGGAATGTACGCCAAATTACTGGATCAAGCACGGGGACGGCAACCTTTGCCCAATATATACTGAAACAAGACTATCTCCTGTCGTCAATTCCGGATGGGATTAGCTACGAACATGCTGGTATGGCATGCTGTGGACTTGGACCAACCTTCGGGGCTATGACGCAAATGCAGGTCCATGCTCATGATACGGTACTAATCACTGGATTGGGGGCTGTTGGTCTGGGCGGTGTCGTTAATGCAAATTATCTTGGCGCGCGTATTATTGGTGTGGAAAGTCATCCCTACCGTGCAAATTTGGCGAAAGAGCTAGGAGCTGAAACCGTCCTTAATCCTAATGATGAAAATACATTGGAACAGATTATGGATCTAACAGATGGCATTGGCGTTGACAAGGCGTTAGATTGCTCCGGAGCATCGCAGGCTCACCGACTGATGGTTGACTCAGTTCGACGCAAGGGACAGGTATGCTTCATTGGCGAAGGCGGTGAATTCCCTCTGGCGGCTAGTCGAGATATGGTCCGTAAAGGACTAGTTTTACGAGGAAATTGGCATTACAATCTTGGAGACTACACGAAGTTGATCAGGACCATTGGGCAATCGGCAGATCAACTCGACAAGTATATTACGCATACTTTCCCGATGAGTCAAGTTCAACAGGCATGGGAAGTACAAACCACAGGTGAATGCGGTAAAGTTGTTTTGAACCCTTGGACTTAGCCTCTTGAGTTCTGATTCAGATTCAGGCTAAGAACACATAATTATCTACAGGAGAATACTTAATGGAGAAACTGAACAGCGACCCCCAACAGGGAAACGATGATCATTGGACTACCTATCAAGGAACTGGTGCAGGTAAACATATTGTTCTTGTTAGTGGTGATGAGGAATATAGATCAGAAGAAGCCTTGCCGATGCTAGCAAAGATTCTTGCTATTCATCATGGGTTCAAATGTACTGTACTTTTCGCCATTGATCCTGAAACCGGAATCATTGATCCAAAGAACCAAACCAATATACCCGGGCTCCACCATCTTGAAACTGCTGATATGATGATACTTTTTACTCGGTTTCGAGAACTACCCGATCAACAAATGAAGTATATCATTGACTATACAAATCGAGGTAAGCCGATTATGGGACTGCGGACAGCGACGCACGCTTTCAACTATACCCGAAACCTGCAGAGCCCTTATGCCAAATATGACTTCAAAAATGAAGATTTTCCTGGTGGATACGGACAACAAATTCTAGGAGAAACATGGATTAACCATCACGGTCACCATGGCAAAGAAAGTGCTCGCGGTATCATAAATGAAGAAATGGTAGCACACCCTATTTTACAAGGTGTTCAAAATGTCTGGGGGCCATCTGATGTATATACAGTGAACGAGCTGACAGGTGATGCGCATGTGTTGGTTTGGGGACAGGTTTTGGTCGGAATGGAGCCGACAGACGAACCCAATCTTGACAAGCCACAAATGCCCTTAGCTTGGATTAAAACCTATACTGGCGATACAGGAAAGACATCACGCGTGTTCTGCACCACCATGGGAGCATCCGTCGATTTGGAGAATGAAGGATTACGGCGTCTTTTGGTGAATTCCTGCTACTGGTGTATGGAAATGGAGGATCAGATCCCTGCTGAAAGTCAAGTTGAGTATGTTGGTGAATATCAGCCGACTTTCTTTGGTTTCGGAACTTATCAAAAGGGAATGCGACCTTCTGATTTCGGCCTCTAATTAAAATGATATTTTCTATTTTTACTTGAGCTAATTATGTCTAAACTAGATCTGCGTGTTCGTTATTTTCAAGACAGCACCCCTCTGGACATTCCGTGCCGAGAAGAAAATTTTGTTCGAAGGCATATTCAAATGCCGCTTCCTTTGGAACAAACGGCACTTGTTCTAGTAGATGTTTGGAATGTTCACTTTATTGAAAGTTGGATTGAGCGTGCTAGTAAAATTACAAGAGAGGTGATCCTCCCAGTTTTAGAGGCCGCTCGTCAAAAGCGGTTGGCTATTATTCACGCTCCCTCCCCACCCGTAGCGGAACAGTTCGACCAGTTGGGTGATCGTGTGTCATCTCCAACAATCCCGAAGCCTATATGGCCTCCAACTGAATTCCGTCATCGGTCTGGCGAGTACGCTGTGTTTCGTGGACCTCGTAGCCAGCCACCAGGCATTGGTGTACACTGGGATCCGATTGTTGATCAGTTGTCAATCTCGTCTTTAATCGATGTCCTAAAAGAGGAGTATGTCATCGCTACTGGTCAGCAACTCCACGACCTATTAGCTCAAAAGGGCATCTTGCATTTGATCTACGTTGGCTTTGCCACCAACTGGTGTGTCTTGGGTCGTGATTACGGTATCCGCGCCATGTCTGGTCGTGGTTACAACATCATCCTTCTGCGGGAGGCAACCACCGGCGTCGAGTTCCCAGACACGGTAGATCAACTGTTTACTACGGAGATTGCGATTCGGGAGGTCGAGCAGCAATATGGATTTACCTCCTCCAAAAAAGATTTTTTGCGCGCATGCCAGACATTGAATCGCGATAATCCATGATTTTGCAAGCAAAAATGACCAAAATATAGCATATAAGAGCCGAGACTAGATCGAACTCCGGATTGTTCTGTATTTGTCTGCCATTCGTTCTTCGTCTTTCATCGGAGACGACAGTCTACCAACCAAGAGAATACCGAGTTAGGCTGGCAACTCGATTGGTATGCTGATAGTGTCAATTTGCTGTTCTTGGATGAGGTTCAGACTATCAATGACTTCCTGAGAGAAATTAGAGAGTGCATCTTTAATTAACCATTGAGTCCATTGCATTTCGTTTTGGATGGATTCTTTGACTTCCTTGCCGTTTTGACATGGTTCTTGATTGAGTTTGTTAATGAGGTTATGGAGTTCAACATAATGTTTACTAATAATTGAATTTACCTGATCTTTATACTTTCCCAACATGGCATTTTCCGACATTTCTTTCTCCTAAGTGCAAATTCTATTTTTTCTTCAGCAATATGCTTAACATATCATCCAACCTCGACATCTGGTGTCGCAAGTCAAAAATAAATTTAAAATTCTCTATCATTATTTGCATTTTTGTGTGATGTAATACAAGATACAGACTCAAATTCTCGAGAGACAATTGTGCGGACTTTACTAATTGAAGTGAAATTAGGGAAAGAACTTTAATATACAAGTTTGAAAACACAGGCCTTTTCATCGAAGCAAGAAAATCGCCTACCTTGAAATCCGAACATGTATTTAAATTAACATTTTGTAAAGGCAAGCTTCTACGAGTTCTGAACCTAAATAAAAGTATTCTATTTATTCTTCGAATATGCGACCCATCAGTGATTTGACAGGTTGATAATGTTTAATCAGGATTACCGGCTGATTAGAGTTCTTAGCAATACTTTCCGGAATACTGCCAAAGAGTACTCTTGGATAAATGCTGTGACCGCTTGCACCTATGACTATAGCATCGTGGTTTTCTGCTTCCTGAATAATTCCATCGCTGACAGAGTTGTGGGTAATAATTTTGCTCTCCGGATTGAAACCGTAAGTTTTCGTTATCCTTGCTACGGTTTGATCTAACCTTTCATTGACTTTATTAATTCTATCTGTAGCTGCATCCGACGATTCTACGCTGCAGACTGTCAGTGAACCCCCCAGAAACCCAATGAGGGAAGCGATGTACTTCTCCGCACGTTGGGCATGAGCACCACCAGCGGTAGGAAGAAGGAACTTCTGTAACAGCTTATCGCCTGTTAGTTTGATTAACATTACATCTGTTCGTGCGCTGTTTACGATATCATCCACCACGGAACCAAGAATCCGTCCAACAGTGGAGGTATGCCCTTTCCAGCCCAGTACAATTAAATCGCAATTCTGCTCGCGAGAGGTTTCTAGCATTGCCTGTGCAACATTGCGCCCAACACGTATTAGCGAGGTTATTGGAACTTTATATTGGCGTGCTTGAGAGCGTGCTAGTTCCAGTACCTGCTTTTCCTTGTCTAAGTAAGCGGCTTCATGATATGCTGGTGTTTGTTCTGATATCTCTACAACCCGCAGAGCAACAATCTCTCCTTGATGTTTGGCTGCTACGGCTGCCGCCAGCTTTATCAGTTGGTTAACATGGTCTGGGTTAGCCAGGGGAACCAACACCCGAAAATCGCTTTGATTGACCGCTGGTTCTTCCAGAACTACCTGAGATGGGGGAGTGGGTGGTACAAGTATTTCCAGTTGTCTCACCTTCCATCCCAGAAATATAAACTCGCCTAGCAAAAGACAGGCAACTGCGGTAATCACCGGAAACGGATGGTGGAGGATCTGGCTCAATAAATATAAATTGGTGACAATGGCTATCAAAGGCAATAAAGGTACCAAAGGTACACGAAAAGGCCGTTCCAGATCAGGGTATTTCCGACGATGGTATATTAGAGCCGCGTTTACCAAAATACGAGTCAATAACAAGACAGTATTAGCAAAATACGCCAAATCCTCCAAGTTAAAACTGAGGATAAAGATTAAAATCATTACGCTAACTGAGATCAGCGCGAAAACAGGCGTCCGGGTATGAATATTGATCTGACCAATCTTTTCCGGCAGATGCCCAAGGCGGCTCATCGATAAAGCCACTCGCGACCCTGCCATTATCGAGGCGTTGGAAGCTGAAAGCATAGAAAACAAGGCACCTGCGACAATCACAAGACCACCAATAGGCCCAAGAAACTGCCTGGCGGCAATACCCAAGGCCGCTTCAGTATATTCGGTCAGTTTGGCGGAAACGACTACCAATACAACTAGTATATAAAGGAGAGTTACAATTCCCATGGAGATGAAAATAGCGCGCGGTATGGTTTTGACTGGATTCTTGATTTCCCCAGCAGAGGCGGCGATAGCAGAGAATCCGAAAAAGGTGATAAACACCATGGCCGCTGTGCTACTGATTCGAACAAAATCGGTGCTGAACTTTGCTGCCACGTCGGCGATATCTAAACTGCTCAACCCGCCAAAAATAAACCAAACCAATAGGATGACTTTACCGATAGTGACAATGATTTGAAAGCTTCCACTTTCTTTGGTTCCTTTGATGTTTAGTAAAGTCAACCCGGCCAGTATAACTAAACCGGATAGACTTTTGAGAGACATCTCCCAAATAAACTCGTTGAAATAACTCGAAAGACTGGAAAGGTAGAAAGCACAGGAGGAAGTATATCCCAGGACAAGTGCCCAACCCACAAAATAGGCCAGTGGTGAAGAGAAGGTTTTTCGAGAGTAGAAGTACCCTTCTCCAGATTCTGGATAGATTGAAACGAACTCACAATAAGTCAAAGCGGTGAAAGTTGCGACTACAGCAGCCAGTAAAAAGGACAAAATAGCGGCTGATCCCACATCTCGAACAGCAAGTCCTGATAGGGTGAAGATACCGGCCGCTATCATGGTGCCAACGCCGATTGCCAGGGCAGAGGTTAATCCTAAATCGCGGCCTAATTCTGTGTGTATATTGTTATTGTTAATTTCAGCTGAATTTTCCATTTGTTTGTTTTTAATTTAACTTGCCTTAGATGGTAGGAACCCTTGTGCTCCATACTGCGCGAACCAAAGGCTTTATAAGGGTTTATTCCTGTGAAGCAAAACTCCTTCGATACCAAATATTTGGACCAATGCTTTATGAACCTTCAGTTATTCCCGTTTGTCCAACCAGGCCAAGAAGCAATTCCTTGATGAATAGGATTATAAATACAACTTGAATCCGGTGGTGGGGTGTCTTGCGTGTATATGGTTAGTACACCCTGCCAGAAGTGAATTACTTCTTGTCTGGCATCACCAAGTACATTGGCAAATGCGATCGTTGGACGGTTCCGATAGTTCGACTCGTTACACCACTCATAGGGTAACTCGACCACTTTCCGTCCATGCCCATCATAAAGACCAAATCCACGGTATGAACCGATAAAAACCAGTTCCTGACCATCGCCAGTCCAATTAACGGGCCCACTAGGATGACCGATCGGATCAGGGTGCATCCGATTCAGCCAATTTCCCCGACCATTGACAAAGTTGACAATTCCCATACTTCCCCATCGGTTGCGTCCAGCTAACTCCAGACCAGGAAGATCAGAGAAAAAATTACCAATTTTTCCACCTTGTGTGTGACCAATATGATGGGCTGCCCGTAGGTTCCCGGTCATTCCATCCACTACATAAACCCCTCCGGAACAAACAAATATGGTGGGATCTAATTCTTCATCTCCAGCCAAGTTGCCGATGACAGCAAAATCGATGTGACCTGCTCCAGCCCGGTTCTGTATATCGTTAATGGTGTCTTGCATTCGCCAGATCGTTTGACCTTTTGATGAAAGCAACTGGTAGCTGGCTAGAACTTCATCCTTTCCATCACCGTCAACATCAAAAAACTGGCTACTGAAGGTGTGTCCTAGTCCTGGAGGTTGGCTATCAACTGACCAGATTTCGTTAAACTGATCATCTATTACCATCAATCTTGCTTGATCTTCATCAAAGGTTTCTGCATCACAATAGCGGATCAATAGATCTCCGGCGATATCCGTACCACGAACATTACCTGGATGGTTGGCCATTCCTGTTGGCATTACCCATAATTTGTGCCGAATAGGACGTGGGAATAGTGGCGTGTTAACCGTTTCCCCAGTGGAAAGATCTATGATTTCGAAATGGTCATCTTTAATTTTGATCAACTCTCGGTGACCTTCAGGTGCATCTCGGTATATGGCAACTTTTCCTTCGTACAATGGTTGATTGCGTTCCCATAAAACGCGACCTTCAATGTCCATTGCAATGTTTTTTTCGGCGCCATTAGCTGAAGATGTCAACAACATATCCAAATGCGACGTGCCACGCAGATTGGCAAAGGAAATCGAAACAGCGCCAAAATCATTCAAATCAATTGATGCCACTAGCTTTAACTTAGGGTAATTTGCTCTGATTTCTTGGACTTCTTTCTGGTAAATGTCTCGTAAAATTTTGTGGTATTGTTGTTGTCCAGGAGTCATTTCAACAACTGCGCTTGCTATTTTTCCCAGTGAGTTTCCACGTAAGCCTACACGCCCTCGGATGTAATGCTTATCGGTCGCAGTCAAAACGGTATCTTCACACCAGCATCGAAAGTGATTACCAACAGCTTCAACCCCCAATTGATAGTATTGATCGGGATCGATCTCTTTCGGCTTTTCTGCCAGTACCTGCCATTCTTCGTCATCGCGTCGGTAAAGTACAATTCGCCTTAAGCCTTCCATGGCTAAAAAATAAAAATGACGATGATCTTCATAGCGAAAGACAATCCCAATCCTAGACTCAGTGCAATTTGGGATATCATGGTATTTGACACAATCGGCGGTCGTCATTCGAAAATTGCCTGAGAGACGAACCTCACTCCAGAATGGATCGGTCGTCAACAGATACCGAACATGCATTAGCTGCCATTCCAGCACGTTAGCCTCAATCACACTATCGTAAGCAACCTGTAGATGCGATTTCTGATTGCGGTATCCCCATGGGGTCATATCATTGTACCAACTGGGAAAATATCGGTTTTCTCTGTCCCGATCTGGTGTCCCTGAGTCAAAGTAATCTCCCTCGGGTACTGTGCTGGGATCGAAGGATAATACCTTTCGATAAACTATCCGCCGGCCAGACACTATCCGCTTCCTATAAAATTTCTTTTTATGACGATTACCCAACTTGTCATGGATTCTGACCCGCACGGTTTGGGACGCAATTTACTTGGTGATTTCCCAGATAATGCTTGATACTGCAAACCCAACATAGACTAACGATGCGATACACATCATGATGATACAGATCCAACTTGGTTTGGCAGATTTGGGAAGAAACTTAAGGTTGATGTATAGCGTGAGCGGCACGTAAATTGCCATGGCGAATCCACCCATATACGCTGCGTTCAAGAGAAAACCAAGATCACTTACTCCTTGTTTTTCCATCACG
Source organism: Candidatus Poribacteria bacterium (assembly GCA_012963885.1). Taxonomy (GTDB): domain Bacteria; phylum Poribacteria; class WGA-4E; order WGA-4E; family UBA9662; genus UBA9662. The sequence goes on from DTUY01000106.1 coordinate 8,579, forward strand.
TAGGTTATCAAACAACCAGCCGAAATCCATGTGCCTGCTACCAGAAGGTACCACCAGCTCAACTCCCTCTTCTGTGCGCCTTTGATGTTGGTGTAGACAATATCCGAAATCGAGCGGGCGACACCATCAATTAAAGCCAGTTGCGTACCAAAGAGCGTTGCCACGCCAACCAGCAGAAAAATGGTTCGACCTGTACCACCCCACACTTCACCCAATATTTGGGCTTCGTCCCAGATTAGCGTTCCTTTGCTGGGAACAATGCCTTTAGGATGCAAAACGGCAAGCGCGCCGACGATGAAGAGCAGGATAGTAACTGTGTTTAAAGCCCAGAAAAAAAGAATCTGATCCTTCTTGATGTAATTCCACCATGCTTGGAAACGACTCTGGTTTTCTTCAGTTTCTGAAAAGATAAAACCGGTGGAAGGAACAGTCTCCGTTCTTCCGCGGAGCGGATTTTGCAGCCCTGGGAGATGTCCACCCATGCCGATATTTTTGTCCCGAAGATAAAAAGTATAAAATAGGTTGGCTGTCCCACCTGCACCAGCGAAGACAAGTGCAATGAAGAAGGATTTGATCGTCATCCCCGGATCTATATAACCGACATTCACAATACCATGTGCTAAGTCCTTCCACGTCGCCAAGGATCCAACAGAAATTGCAACCACAATTAAACCAATCGTAACGATGGCCACAAGGAGTTCAACCGTCTTCTCGACAGAATTGTAGATCATCTTCGGTCCGAAAAGAATAAGCGTCACAGCAGCAAAGGTGATTATGGTCCAGAACGTATCCGTCCCCCAAAACGTATCCGTTCCCCAAGTTGGACCAACCAACAGCGCTTTCAGAGCCAAACCTGAAGCACGACCCCAACCGGGAGCAATCCAACTTAATATCGTTATGAAGATGAAAAGTGGTGCAAAACCACGCCAGACACGGCTATAACCGGTATAAACTGTTTCACCAGTTGCGACTGTCCAACGTCCAACCTCAAAATTGATCCATAGTTGCAGAAATACACCCAGAACTGCCGCCCAGATCATGCTTGATCCAAATTCAGCTACAATCCTCGGCCAAATGATAATTTCACCGGCACCGATTGAAAGCCCGACAAGAATTGCGCCCGGTCCAGCAATTTTCCAAAATGACAGCGTTTTCTCCGGTAAATCCGCTGTCTCAAAATCATGCAAGGTTTGATAGATTTTACCCAATTCATTTCCTCCTGACCAAAACGCTAAAGTTAGATTCCTCTGGGATGCTGGCAAAACACGGTCTAGAATGCATAATCAAATTTCGATCTCACAGCCTATCAATAGGAAAGATAAAAGTCAAGTTTAGGATATAATGCTGATTTCCTTTAGTTAATACGAATTTACCCTCAAAATAATTGAATATTTGTAATATCGTTTTATGGCAAATCCAAAGAATATATCTGTAGCAGAAAGTATTGAAACACTTTAAAGATTGATGCATAGTTCAAAGAAGTCTCCCTAATTTGAAAGCTGTTTTGGCTTAATGACAAAGAGAGGAAGATGCTTGGCAACCCGAGGTGTTCAAGCCATTAGGAACTTATCAAAACACATTCTTAATGGTATTTGCCAGAGAAAGATCGAGGCAATTAACTATCGTAATCATTGGTAATGCGGGATTTCATTCAATGATAGATAAGTCATGAAGGGTCTTTTATGAATCGTGAGAAGGGTCTTTTTAGGTT
>DTUY01000107.1:0-7193 GCA_012963885.1 Candidatus Poribacteria bacterium
CATATAGAGTTAAGAATAGAATCTCTGTTGACTGTATTGATTTGGCCTTTTCTTATCTACTATGAGAAATTGGCAATCTTCCGTTGATATTGAAGGAGCCCTTTTGACTATGTTAACAGTTGACCAAAAAGTCAGGCGATCTTAAGCTTTCAATCTTTCCCCTCACCGCTCCTTTTAATCCCAACGTGCTAGAAACAAAAATCCGCTATGAGGTTCCATTGGGTGCATTAATCATTTTCCAGCTTTTTGATTCAGAGGACGGCTTGTGGCGAGTTTTGCTGGATCGATAACCCGTGGATGGCAAACAAACAATTAATTGGGATGGTTGAGACCGTAACGGAATTTACGTTCCAGTTGGCATGTATATTTGCTGGATTATTGCTGCTGTAGATTTAAAAAAGCTATGTGTATGTCGAAACCGATTGCTGTTGCTGCCAATTTTGATCTTGACATTTCTTTTCATATCATTCAAAGTTAAAGGGGAAATCTAGCTGTAGTAAGTCCATTTAGATTTTACGCCAGTCATAGTTTGTTTTCCATGTAACCCTGCTGATCATTGGCGATTCCATTGTAGGCCAAAAATCTGCTGTCTTCAATCATCCATCGGATTATAAATACCAACTTTCCGAAGTTGTTTGGTGGTGGAAGAGTCGCCCGAATCGGCACAGTAGCATTTTCAGTTTTCTGTGGGTTTGTACCGATGAAGTTTGGACAGGAAAAAGCATTGGTAAAACATCACTTTAACCTCACAAGGGATAATCGAGAACAAACGCGGGTTGCACAGAAACTGTATTTGTTATATTTAAAGAATATGGTGATAACTACAATTTGCTTGTTGCATATGCAAACAGCTGAGTGACTGTAGGAATTTTATCGTCATGTTTACTTTAATGAATTAGATTAGTTGAGATATTATCAGCAGTTTTATAATATAAATGGTAAAGGAAGCAACTGAATGTCTGAGAAGATTTATCGTGTAGGTATCATTGGTTGTGGAGGAATGGGTAGATCCCATGCAAACGCATGGAAAGATCATCCTCGTACTGCGGTAGTAACATGTAGTGACCTCCTCCCAGAGGCGGCTGCAAATTTCGCCGAATCCCAAGGATTAGAAAGTCATTACGGTGATTTTCATCAAATGCTGGAGAGAGAAAATCTTGATATTGTTTCAATTACAACTTGGCAGAGTGTTCGAGTAGAACCGACAGTAGCTGCTGCCGAGGCGGGTGTGGCAGGTATCATCACCGAAAAGCCAATGTCTGCTTCTCTAGGTGCAGCAGATGATATGATAGAAGCGTGCGAAAAAAGTGGGACGAAACTGGTAGTTGGACACCAACGGAGATTCAGCCCCCAGAATAGTGAAGCCCGTCGGCTAATTCAAGAAGGTGCGATCGGGCAGCCCCAAACTATGTTGAGACGTGACGGATTAGGGTTATTGAACCGCGGCACTCATGAAATTGATGAGATGCGTTATATTCTGGGGGACCCTGAACCGCTTTGGCTAATCGGACAAGTTTCTCGGAAAACTGACAAGTGGGAGCGCCGAGTAAGGTGTGAGGATCTCTGTTTTGGTGAGGTCTGCTTTGAAGGTGGCATCCGCGGTATTTATGAAAGCGATTTACCGGGGCCTGGCCTGAATGGTACTGCTGTCTATGGTGATGACGGACAACTCCGGCGCGGTTCTGAGGGTGCAATTGAATTGCTTAACAGCAAAACCGCTGGCTGGCAACAGGTTAAGCCTCGACAAAGCGAACCTAATCAGTTTCAAGAGATGATCCAATGGTTAGATGGGGAAATTGAAGAACACCGGAATGCCGGAGTTCATGGGCGCACAACAATTGAAATATTGATGGCGATTTATGAGTCTCTACGTATCCAAGGCGTGGTAGAATTCCCGCTAACAACTCGGGAGAATCCGCTTGATCTAATGGTCGAAGGCGGCTTGCTCCCAGTGTTTCAAGAAGGCCGTTACGATATTCGAGCCCCATTCCCAGAACAGGAAAAGTAAGCGGCAACTGAGGGTACAAATATAATGGGCAAAAAGATTCTCTTGCCCATTATTTGTTACTTAGAAATTACAATAAAAAGTATAGAATGGAGGTGGTGATTAGCGACTAATGATCACTGCCAACTTCACCAATTTGCACTTCGATTTCGTCTCTATTTCGTATTCGCTCAATTACTCCATCGCGAATATCGATAATCCGATCTGAGACATCAAGCATCTTCAAATCATGCGTTGCTGAAATGATAGTAACGTTCTTTTCAACATTGAGTGCCTTAACCAGATCGATAATCTCGCGACCGATTACCATGTCCAAGTTCGCAGTTGGTTCATCAGCAAGGACAATGGATGGATCATTTGCTAAGGCTCTAGCAATAGCCACACGCTGGCGTTGACCTCCCGAAAGTTCGTCGGGTCTATGATTAATTCGATCTCCAAGACCAACCTCACTAAGCAATTGTTCACCTTTTTGATTACGCTCTTTGGCTGAGAGACCAGCAAAAATCATTGGTAGTGTAACATTCTCAAGAGCTGTCATAACATGTAGCAGATTATAGCTCTGAAAGATATAGCCGATTTTGTGACATCGAAGCCAGGAAATTTGTGATTTGCTGAGTGTTGAAGTGTTTTGCCCATCAATAAACACTTCACCTTCAGTTGGTTGATCTAAAGCACCAATCATATTAAAAAGAGTTGATTTCCCAGATCCAGATGGCCCCATCAATGAAATGTATTCCCCCTGCATAATTTCAAGATCAACGCCATTTAGAGCCCGAACGACATTGGACCCCATTCTATATTCTTTGACAACCTTTTCTGATTTGACAACAACGTTATGACCAAGTGTACTTGACTTCATCCAAGAATCTCTCCTTTTACACTTCGACTCTCATTGCTTCTGCAGGTGGTAGTTTAGCTGCACGCCATGACGGGAATGCTGCCCCCATGACAGCTAGAAACATACCAATTACACAGCAGATAAGACAAATCGTTAGAATACGCAACAAGGGGAAGTCCCAAATTATATTCCATCCGTGACTTCGTAATCCAATGAGTGTTGATGCAACAACACCGATCAGGGCACCAATTAGTGCGCCCACAAACCCTTGAAATGCCGATTCCAGCAGAAATAATCTTACAATAAACCCATCTAATGCACCAAGACACTTCATGGTACCAATCTCACGGAATCGTTCTGTAACTGACATCAACATTGCATTAGCAATTCCAACAACACAAACAATGAGTGACATGGTAACTAACCACAGTTGTTTTGTTGATATTCCCAACCATCCTTTACCTTTTTCCTCTTCCTCTTCCTCATTTGAAAATATTTCCTCTTGACCACTTCCTTTTGCAATCTCGGAATTTACTTCGGCTGTTGTCAAGACTGATACTAGAAATGCAATGCCCAGTGAGATCCCTGCAGTGGTGATGATTGATCGATAAAATCGTATCCTCAGACTTTGAAAGCTAATTTTGACCGATTCCATAAACGGGAGTTCAATCTGTTGGCGAACAGTTCCCCGACCTTGCTCTATCAAGTTTCTCCTCCTAACTGAGATAATGGCATTTTATCACGAAGTTGAAATAATGTCAATTCTCAATCTACTACGCTGAGAGACTGGTTCTAATTCAACGAATTGGTCTCGCGTATCATAGCATTATTTGTAATATTGTCTAGAGTAACGGGAGATTATTGATAGGCAGAGCAACTAAGTTGAAACTTCATACTCACGGCAAGCAGTTTTTATGTCAGATGTTTGAGTGACAGTCGTAATAGGTTTTCTTGTTTACTTTAATTTCCTTGTCTGTATTATAATGATGGCATCAATGAATGGAGCCGTAATATGCCATCAGTTGTCGAGCATGTCAGTGATCCTTATAATCTGCGTAGTCAACATACAAGCGAGAACGGATTAATGATTTGTTAACAGAATTGCTGAATCCGGTTGATCCTGCCAGTTTCCATGAGTATCGTTTACCTGCCAACGCTGAGGTCGAACTTCACTATCATGATTGTGATAAGTACTGGCTATTTATATAGCTGATCACCCACAGGTGGAATTGCGTATCCTACAGGAATATAACAAAAGCTATACGGCTTCCCAGGAGACATGATAGCCTGTGTACGTGGTGTGAAACATACGCTCTGGGCGAACCTCGAACTGGTTTATTTTCAGTTCTCGAGTGTTCTGCGAGTGTTCTGTAAGGAAATGAACGTTTAGGACATCTTATTCGCTAAGTCCATCCGTGATATGATAAACCGTAGAATAAACATAATTAAGATTAGTAAAGGAAACATTAATGTCATTCAAAATAAGCTATTGTGCTTTAAGATGGAAAGCTCCAGATCTAGAGCCTGCATTGGAAGAATTGAAAGCAGCCGGTTGGGATGGCTGGGAAGGCCGTTTGCCTTTGGATTGGTTGGGACCGCCGAATCGGCTGAGAAAAATCTGTAAAAATACGGATATGCCTATGGTTGTTTATACTGCTGCTGGTTCTCCGGACAACCAAGGTTGGGAAAACGTGGAACGCAATAAACGGCGTATGGAGTATGCCGCCGAAGTAGAGGTGGATTGCTTCATGTTTATGAACGGATCTAAACCGCAAGAAGGAGCTAGCAAAACAGATATTAAATCGGCTGCTGAAGGAGCAGAGAAATGGGCTGAGTACGCGGCGCAGTTCGGCTTAGAACTTAGTTATCATATCCATACCAATTGCTTGGTCGACTCAATTGAAGATTGGCAACTCTACATGAGTCTACTTGACAAGGCTAAATTATGCATTGATGTTTCCCATTCACAGTTGTGGGGTTATGATCCCGTCGAGTCCATTAAGGATTTTCGTCAACAGTTAAATTATATCCACTTGCAAGATTACTCCTCAACTTCTCGTGACGAGGATGGCAAATACTCACCTGTTTGGGTAGATGTTGGTGCAGGGGAAAGCTTGGACTTTCCCAGCATTATGGATACTTTGGAGGAAATCAATTTTAGACGCTGGGTTACGTGTTGTCCTGGTCAGCCGATTCCAGGTATGGAGGATGTCATAAGTGAAGTTAAACGAAGTAAAGATATGCGAGATTATTTAAGAAGCTTAGGTTACTAACAACTGTAATTGCAAAAAGACCCAAGATCATCTCATTGAAAACAAGAACGTTTTGTGTGGGTTAATGCCTGTCCAACAGCCGCAAGACTGCGTTAGCTGCCGTATCTGAATCTCTCAATGGCTTAATTTCCATTTTCTGCTCTATCAAAGATGGAATGGTTGTTTTGATTTCTGCAAGGCGAACCCATTTTATATGTTCCATCTGCACCATTTCGTTGTAAACTAGGTCCTGTCTAGGACTCTTCGATATCCTGCGATTTACTCTAAGAATTACTAATTTTCTTCCACTGCTTGCTGCTTCACATACCATAGAGAAACTGTCTTCCGTTACAATCAGCAGATCTGAAAGCGAAAATATATCCGTGACTGTATATTTGTTCTGACGATCAGCTAGGACACAAATTGGGCAAACTGGTGTGTCTAACATTTCTTCAGCAATAAGATTGTTGATGGTTGGTGGTGTCCTACGCGAAGTTGCTAATAAAATTTGCAGATCAAGTTCTTGACTCAGTTTACGCAATATGTATAACAGGTTGCTGATAGTCTGTCGACGAATTGTATGATACCGATCACCACCACCAATAAGCAAACCGATGGTGGCTGATGATGAGATATTGAGATCTCTTCTTAATAGCTTTGCTTGATCTTTCAGTTTCTCCGGTGAAATGCGATTCGGCCCACCAGTTGTTTGGCAAAGGTTTGGTTTTTCCTGCTTGGGCCAACTGGTCTGTGGAAGAATTGCCAAGTCAAAAAAATCGGTTCCAACTGGTGATGGGCGTCGACATGTTACCGTTTGGGCGTTGAAAAGTTGTCCTAACAATAAATTGACGGCAGCGACAGAGGATCCCGTTGATAGTATTAGATCTATATGTTGAATTGATGCAATCGCATTCAAAGTTTTTGAAGATAGTGTTAATCGAAGGCAGAATTGTATAATTTTTTCTGGCAGCGAGTATCTACCGAGGATACAAGTTACAATTCGTAACAAGTTGTCATGTGATTTTCCTCGGTAAGCAACATTAATTACTTGGTGTTGACAATTATTTATACGTTCCACCACGCCCAATGATTGATTATAGTGTCCTGGTTTCTGATCACTTAGAATAAGAACATGAATCACGTTTTCTCCCATTCATTATCTCTCATGTAAAAATTGTTTTATAGATCGGCAATAATCAGTAGTGGGTTGATCGAAATGTAACCTGGTACTCACTGTTTTACCTGTTTATCTGATACTAAACTATTCTAGCAGATTGCGCTGGTGACAAAGGGAATAAAGATAAATGCCTTAAAACTGAATAAGATTTTTCATTACCTTGGGTGTGGAATACACACAACGGACGTATTTTATTTCTTAATTAATATAAACACTTGGAAATATTACAGAGTGAAAATTAGAAGATTCTTGCTGAAGTTCACAATCTCAATATAATAAGGGCAACCTTCCTCTGGAAAACCAGATGTCCATTATTGGGCATGGCATAATTCTAGCCCTGGTAGGCACTTTAGCTCATTTTTTCTGTATTACAGTCAGTATTTTCTGTCCGTAAAAATTTCCAAGCCGATAACTGGGAACTAAGAGGTGACTTTAAAGAACACGGAATGAGAAATTAGTCGAAGGGACTTCCTGAAAACGTTAGGCATTGCCGAGGCCACAATGGTCTCAACTTCATATACTATTGATTCAAATCCTAAATTGCGTTTTGGTATAGTGACTGATTCTCATCACGCCGATATTTATACTAAAAGGAGTCGTTATAATCGCCAGTCTCTAGCTAAGATGCAGGAGTGTGTAGATTTAATAGAGAAACAGAAGGTTGGTTTCCTAATAGAGCTGAGTGATTTGAAAAATCGAGACAATGAACCAAATGAGAACTAACAGTTTCTTACCTGCGCACCATTGGAAGTGTCTTCTAAAGGTGGTGTTGGGAGAATTTATCACGTTCTGGGTGGAAGTCAGGCAGATACTAGAGAACTCAGAAAAAGTGTTGACGGTTTTTCAAGGACAACAGCGTGATAGGTAGCATAATCCCATTAATGGGGTTCATTACTACATACTTTCAGCAGCTATTGGGGA
>DTUY01000107.1:7293-29954 GCA_012963885.1 Candidatus Poribacteria bacterium
AGCATAATCCCATTAATGGGGTTCATTACTACATACTTTCAGCAGCTATTGGGGAAATAGGGCAGAAAAATAATGCTTATGCTGTTGTTGAAGTACATAGTGATAATGGTATTTCAGTTATCGGTTATCACAAAGTCTCCAGCAGGATATTCTGCCAGCAATGACTCTCAAAATTCAGATTTTCGGAATATATATTATGGTTATTCAGTGCTGGCTGTTTCGCGATCCAGTTTCATAATTCCAGAACGTAGTCTATCACCATCTAAACAGTTGCTACAGCCCATAGCTCAATTGCACTTTCGCATATAGTGATGCGTTCTCAACTACCGAGACTGCGTACTTCAGTTTCTAGCTATTATTGATGATTGACTGGATTAACCAACCAGTGCTCGGCGGACTGATACCTTTTCTTCTTTCGATAACGATTCTAGTTCGTACTGTTCATCGGAAATTTGATCCCGATATTCTTCCAGAGGATATCCTCCCTTACCTGTTTCGTTAAAATAAACGCTGAGTTGGTATCGTTGAAAAATGTTCATACGCGGATAGTCCTCAATCCACGGACTGGCATCATGCAACAGATTGGTAGAAAAGGCAATTACGTCTCCGGCTTGAAGAGGGATTGTAACCGATGTCGGCGGATCATGTTTGACTGGTAAATTGTCTGGTGTTTGAAATGAGGATTTGTGGCTGCCAGGCACAACACAGAAACCGGTATTTGTGGGAACATCCGTTAGCGCCACCCAGGTAGCAAGGTGGCTGCAATAAATCTGACCGTTGCCTGATTGGTAATCGTTGTGTGGATTACGAAAGTCTGGCGGAAATTTAAACCCGCTATCGTCACGATGGAAAGATCCTGTTGCTTGGTCATCCTTGGTCATCATGGTAAAATTATAGTGAAACAATCGTGGTGCATTCATGGTCAAACCAGCAACAACCCGCAGGATTTTAGTATCCATGGCCAAGTCCTGAAAGATTTTATGACCGTATTGGATATTATTAATGTGCGTTTTACACGGTTCCTGACGACCTCTGGTTACTGGCAGCGGTAGATCTGATTCATCGACCTCCAGCCAATTATGGATAATATCAAGCATCTGTTTCAGCTTTTCAGGTGTTATGACGCTTTTCAAGACTAGAAAACCGTGTAGATCGAAATACCATTTTTCCTCTTCGGTTAAAGCAGATTTAGTCACCTCGGCGGCTTCCTTTCCCTTTCTATTTTATCAATAGACTTCTTGTATAATAATTATAGTAATGTTTGTTGCCTCGGATGAGCAAGACAAATAAAGAAATATCTCACCTAATAGCCTTTGCGCAGTCGGTATTGATCAGAAATACAATAAGTTAAGTATTATCTTAGATCCTGATTTTTGGTATCTAAAGGCCAAATATTGAATGCCAAAAAGAATCCGGTTTCGTCTTTTCCTATCCTCATGTTCTGTTTGAGATACAGTGAACCTCGTTGTAACAGAATGTCTTGAACCTTGTCCATTTCCTTCTCTGTTACGGGACGGGGTTGGTAGTTAGAGAGGCGATTATCACTAAAAATAGGATACAATAGCAGCTCAAGTGCCAGCCCATTTTTCTGATGAGAGATGTTTAGTTTGGCTGTTAGGCTGAACGGATCTACTTCCCTTTTTTGGTAACGTCCCAACGAGTTGAAGACAAAGTTACCCAGATTGTAAAGGATCCAATGTCCGCGGTAGTTTTCAATCTCCTGCAACATGTGAACACCGTGTCCAATGACAAGATCTGCTCCAGCATCGATGAGGATATGGGCTAACTTGGTCTGTTTTCTGGTTTTGAAGCGATAGTCCTTTCCCCAATGTGGATAGGCAACAATAAACGCTTCAGCATTCGATTGCCGGATTGTTCTAAGTTGATCAATCGCTTTCTGCTGTTTCCATCCGTTTACACCACCTGCGTTTTCTGTGGCGTAATAGTTATATCTCATTTTGTAATAGCTCCTATGTTCAAACCCAGCGACTACGATAAGCTGAAATGTGTTTTGGCCAATTGTAAATCTTTGGTATAATGGTTGAGAGGCTTGAAACGCGTTTAGTCCAGCCCCGAACCACTGGATCTGGTGTTTATCCAGAACAGCCATCGTTTGCTGTAACCCTTTCAATCCATAATCCATCGTGTGATTGTTAGCTAAGGAGACATGATGAATGTTATGTTTTTTCAGCGTTTCCGGTGTCTTGTGCATATCTGTCCAATGAATATACTTTTTTTTTCTGGCCAACGAGGAACTCGGCAGGTTAGTGATAGGGGTTTCAAGATTGGCTACGATAAAATCTGTTTGGTTTAATAAAAATGTAAGTTTTTCTAGAAAAAAATCGTATTGCCTGTTCTCGAAGAAGCTGCTGTTATGATAATTCTCACCAAAACTAGTATCACCGACAAAAAGAATACCAATAGTTTTATTCGTTAATATGTTTTTTTTGGGGATCAAACGGGGTTGGTCCAGAGCCCGATAGTCCTGATAATGGGGCTCAGAAACTGGTTCGGATGGAAACAGTCTATACCAAAGGATTGATGCAATCGCTACTACAGTCAGGATGGCAGAGATGATCGTCAGTTTTTTGTTCATCATTACCTAATTGCGGTCCGATCTCAAACTGATGTGAATTTGGGGAAATTTATGAGGAGATCGGTAAATACTTTTTCATCCATTCTCGATACTTGCTTAATGATCGGCTTAAATTCCATAGCTCCCAAAATATCATTTTCAATATTTATGCCGGGCGCGATTTCTTTGAGGACAACGTTACCATCAATTAACTGAAAGACTGCTCGCTCGGTGATGTAAAGAACTTCCTGTCCGGTTTCGCTGGCATATCTACCGCTAAATGTTATCTGTTCCACTTGATCTACAAATTTTGCAGCGGTGCCTTCTTTCAATATTTTCAGTGCGCCATCTTGAATTTCGAGTTCTGATTTAACAGAAAGGGTGCCGCAGAAAACGACTTTCTTGGCATTTTGCGAGATATCAATGAATCCGCCGCAACCGGGGATACGATTACCAAACTTGCTGACGTTGACATTTCCATGTTGGTCGACTTGCGCGTGGGAGAGAAAAGCGATGTCAATACCACCACCTTGATAAGAATCAAATTGGTAGGGTTGATCTAAGATTGCTGTCGGATAGTACATGGCCCCCGAATCCAGCCCGCCAGCGGGAATGCCGCCCAAACCCCCTTGTTCGATACTCAGGGTAATCTGATCTGCCACGCCGTTCTCTTCAGCGATTCGACCAACACCAAAGGGCATACCGAATCCCAAATTGACTACAGCATTAGGACAGAGCTCTAAGGCGGCACGTTTAACAATGACTTTACGTTCGTCGAAAGGCAGGCTTTCCATACTCAACGATCCGCCCTGTTTTTCGCCACATAGAGCTGGGTCATAGTCAATCTGGTAGGTCTGTTTCTGGTCCGGATCAATGACAAGCGCGTCAACAAATATACCAGGGACTTTAACCAAACGCGGATTGATTTTACCTTTATCAACCACTCTTTTGACTTGAGCGATAACTGTTCCACCAGAGTTCTTTGTTGCTTGTGCAACTGACAACATTTCGAAATAGGCAGCTTCATCTTCCATGGAGATGTGGCCGGTCGCATCGGCAGTAGTACCGCGAATGAAAGCCACATTGACGGGAAAACTGTGATATAACAAATATTCTTTTCCTCGCAGTTTAACGACCTCTACCAAGTCTTCTTGTGTCAACGAGTTCAGTTTGCCTCCTTCAATTCGAGGATCAGCAAAGGTATGTAGCCCAACATGGGTAACGTAACCCGGTGTGCCGGCGGCGATGCAACGCATTAAACAGGAAAGCGCTCCTTGGGGAAGATTATAGGCTTCTATTCTATTTTCAACAGCCAGTTTAGCCATCGGTGGCGACATTCCCCAGTGACCTCCAATATCTCTCTTGATAAGTCGTTCATCAGCCAAGTGTCCTAACCCTTTGGTTCCCTGATCGCCCATGCCGCTAATGTGAACCACTGTCAAATCTCGTGGTTTAAGTGTCTCTTGAAACCGTTTCCCTAAGGCTTCGATCAGTGTCTCAGGAACGGCATGTCCGGCTCCACTGCCTCCAATAACGAGTGTATCTCCATTGTCAATTATTTGGGCAGCATCTTCGGCGGTAATAATTGGTTTAATCATATCATTCACTCCATTCAATATTGAGATATCTAATTGCCTTCATGTGTCATGACTCGTTGTTTCGATTTAAAAATGCCTGTAGTGTCTGCTCAACTTCTGGTGTGGTAAAGCAGGTTGACAAGGCTAGGGCCTCATAGTTGATTTCAAAACTGTTCTCCGACAGCGGGTTACGGCTGAGAGCGGCTTTGGCCGCCTGAATTGCAACTGGACTCTTCTCAGCTAAGGATTCAGCGATTTTGGAGGTTTCGGCTATCAACGACTCTGCGGGGAAGATGCGGTTGATCAACCCGAGTTGCAGTGCGGTTGTTGCGTCAATCCTTTCACCGAGGAAGATCATCTCCTTGGCTTTGGCTTCACCAATTATGTTGATGAGACGATTGGTTCCGCCCCAGCCGGGAAACCAACCATGCGAGATCTCTGGCAGACTGAAACTTGATGTCTCATTCGCAATTCGCAAGTCACACGCTAGAGCGACTTCTAATCCACCACCAATGGCATATCCGTTGACTGCAGCAATTACCGGGACAGGAAGATTAGCCAACCGACTCAGCACACGGTTGCCGTCAATCACCCATTTTCGGATACCTTCTGGCGTAAAGGTGGCAATATGGTTCAGATCAGCGCCGACACAGAACGACCGATCACCACTGCCAATCAGAACTACAATTCGTACTGATGTGTCTTGGTGAAGCCTATCCACTTCAGTATCAAGTTGATCTAACATCTGGCGGTCGATAGCGTTCAGTACATTCGGACGATTGAGTCGGATAGTCACAATCCCATTTGCTTGTCCAACAATAATTTCTGAGTTTGTTTCGCTCATTTATAGTTTCCTTATACTTGAGAATAGTTATGAAACTAGGGGGTTCTTGCCAGAGCTTAATGGCAAGGTAACGGGCTGTTTCTCAACGATTGATTGATAGGCAGCCATCAAAATTTCCGTGGCAGCCACGGCATTCTCAATATTACTGGAAGGATACTTGCTATGTTCAATTGCGTCAATTAACTGCTCAACTGAGCCGACGACAGCAATATCTTGAATGAATTCCTCGTAATCTTGAATTAGGTGATTGATGATGACAACTTTAGCATTAGCATCAATGGTAATTGTCTTATGTTCAAAATTTATGGTCATTAAATTGCTATGGAGGTGTTCCTTTTTAAGTTGTTGCTTGCCGACATCAAGAAAGGCATAGAAGTTGTCATAATCAAGAATAATTTGACCGAAATTTTCCACGTTATCTGCTTGATATACATCCCAGGTCTTTCGCCATTTTGCCATGATGTTAACCGGTTTCCCAAATAACGACACTACATAATCAATGGCATAGCATCCCATGTTGGTCATTTCTCCCCCACCAGACTTTTCAGGTGGATCGAGTCTCTCTGGCCAGGTAGTTTTCAAGTCGAAATCCATGGGAAAGTTCATGGTAAACAAGTGATGATATCCCATGATCTTTCCATATAGGCTAGCGTCAATTTGGTTTATGAGTTTAGCGAAGGCCGGAATTAATCGAACCATGGGAATATCATATACAAAACAAACATCGTTCGTCTTGACTGCTGCGAAAATACGGTGGGCATTTTCCAAACTGTCACAGAGCGGTTTGTTTAACAAAATGTGTAACCTTCTCATTGCCGCCTGCTCAACCATGTCCGCTTTATCACACGGGTCACAGGTAACAGCAACGAAGTCCAAATTCGGGGTATCCATTACTTCTTGATATGAACTTGATAACTTTCGACCGAGGACACCTTGTAATTCTTCCGCTCTCCTTGGGTTTTTCTCATAAGCAGCAACAACGTTCGTATCACTTCGCTGGTTTAACATACCACAGATGCCTGCACCATGGGTACAGCAGTTACCGAGAATCCCGACATTATAGGATTTCACTTGTTGTTTTCTCCGTTTTTATTTTAGCTCTGTTTTAGGGGATTATATAATAAAATTTAAATTCCCATATAACACTGGCAATTGTTGCCCATAAAGCGTTCTTAATTTAGGTTGGACAATTGAGATGGTAATTCAATCGCATAAAACTGTGAATCTAATATATAATAAATAATCAGCAAGATGCGACTAAATTCCTTTTGTGAAAAGTCTCTACGTTTCTTTTCTACTCTTGATAATGTGGAATTCGGAGTAACTAGCTGGGAAATTCAATGTCCAAATTGATGTCTGTTGAGCTAGAAACGGTTCTCATCCCTGAAGGCGATTTCCTGATGGGAAGTGAGACAGGATCTAAAATTGAAATGCCTGTTCATTCGGTATGGATTGATTCGTTTGCCATAGCAAAATATCCGGTTACAAGGTGGGAATACGCTGTGTTTTTGGAAGCGACTCAGTGTAATCAGCCACTCTACTGGGATATGCCTGAGTTTCAGAACCCGAATCAACCGGTTGTTGGAACGAGCTGGTATGATGCTGTTAATTATTGTACTTGGCTGAGTCAACTAACAGGGAAAACGTATCGGTTGCCAACGGAAGGCGAACGAGAAAAGGCTTCAAGAGGAGGACTAGTTGGCCATAATTATCCGTTTGGAAACCATTTGCCCAGCGATTGTAATGGTGGCAGGAATTCTATTTTGAAACCCATTGGCAGTGAAGGACCTAATAATTATGGTTTGTTCAACATGTCGGAAGGTGTACATGAATGGTGTTTGGATTGGTATAGTGGGGATTACTACCAGCAATCTCCACATCGTAATCCCGACGGTCCGGAAGATGGTAACCGAAAGGTAGCTCGTGGTGGATCTTGGCGGCATAAGATCTGTTATTCTCGCTGTGCATCCAGGAGCAGTCTAGCACCGGAAAAAGCTTTTAGCGATTTCGGTTTTCGTTGCGCAATGGATATTGATTAAAGAAGAACGTATGCTTCAGTACAGCCCATCAGCCGTCGTTGGTATTGGAATGAGTACGGTGGATTATTTATTCATTGTGCCGGATTTACCTGCCTTTGGGAAAAGCGTTCGTGCAACCGAATATCTTCGTCAACCTGGAGGACCTGTCTCTACTGCGTTGGTTACCCTAGCCCGATTGGGAATCCCTACCTGTTTTATCGGAAAGGTAGGAGATGACCTTGACGGCCAATTTATCAAAGAAGAGTTTGAGAAAGAGGGTGTCGATACTAGCCAATTGGAGGTTGAGTTGGGCAGGTTATCACGTACAACTTTGGTGCTGATAGATCAAGAAACTGGAGAACGTTGTTTTACAACTCATCTATCAACGTGTACATCTATAGGTCTGAAGGATACAGATCGGGAAAAGATTACTTTAGCAAAAATACTTCACTTGGATGATGCGGATCAGGTTTCCATACAAGCTGCTGAATGGGCTAAGGCAGCGGGTGTCAGCGTTGTTTTCGATGGCACCTGGTATCGGGAATCTCTCCTGGATCTGCTTCGATTTGTTGATGTGGCAATTGTATCTGATGTTCTAGTTCAAAAATGGATGCCAGGTATGTCACCGGAAATTATTACACAAAAACTGTGTGATTTTGGCGTGCGAATGGCTATCGTTACACTGGGAAACCAAGGCTGTGTTGCCAGATGGAATCAAAGTACTTCGGCATTCTCAGCTTTCCCTGTTGATGTGGTTGATACGACTGGAGCAGGAGATGCATTCCACGGTGGCTTCATCTACGGGCTGCTTCAGGATTGGAACCCGGAAAAAACAATTCAATTTGCCTCGGCTGTAGCAGCCATTAATTGTCGTTCGCTTGGCGGACGCAGCGGCCTGCCAACCTTGGAAACCGTGGAACAATTTCTGGGGACTTTTACTTAAATATACAACGACATATGCGCCAACTTAAACTTTTTCTGACCTTGGTTTTGACTATAGGCTTAATAATTGTTGGTTCAATGAGAATTGGTTTGGTTCCACCTGTTGGTAAGTTTCTCGATCCATTTCATGGTTTTTGGCAAAATGTGGAATTGAAACGATTGGAAAAAGTGTATCAGCTCGATTTTGATGTACTTCAAGCGCCCGTAACTGTTTTGATTGATGATCGATTGGTTTCACATATCTTTGCTGAAAACGATCACGATCTATATTTTGCTCAAGGTTACGTCACTGCTAAAGATCGGTTGTGGCAGATGGAATTTCAAACGCATGTAGTTGCTGGAAGGCTTTCTGAAATTATTGGTCAAAGAACGGTGGAATATGATCGCTTCCAGCGGCGAATTGGCATGACTTATGCTGCCAAAAACATGCTTGAAACTGTCATGAGAAATCCTCTGTCTCGTGAGATTGTCAGTGCCTATACTGCTGGTGTTAACGCGTATATTGACTCCCTATCTCCAAAGGGGTATCCAATCGAATATAAGATTTTCGATTACACACCAGAACCTTGGACACCACTAAAATGCATGTTATTGGCCAAATCCATGACTTGGATGCTTGCAGGAAGTGGAACAGACCTGAAAATGACTAATACTCTAGCTAAGTTTGGAATAGACACTGTTGAAGATTTGTTTCCACGCTACCCTCAAAATCCGGACCCAGTTATTCCAAAAAACACACCATGGAATTTTGACCCACTACCAGTGGGAAAACCACAAAAAGAGGCCTATCCTGACGCAATGAACCAAGCCTTACCTTTCGAACCAAATCCGGCAAATGGTAGCAATAACTGGGCTGTTTCAGGGACTAAGACTGTCAGTGGTTACCCAATTTTGGCTAACGACCCTCATCTTGATTTGAATCTCCCATCAATTTGGTATGAAATCCAGCTTTTTAGTCCATCGGTCAATGTCTATGGCGTTACCATCCCAGGTGCACCGAGTGTGCTTATCGGATTTAATCAGAAAATTGCTTGGGGGATGACTAGTGGTGGCGATGACGTAACAGATTGGTATCAGATCAAGTTTAGAGATGACACTTTAAATGAGTACTTTCACGATGACACTTGGAAACCAACAACGCGTATTACCGAGGAGATTAAAGTTCGAGGCGAGAAAAAAATTCAGGATACCGTGGTTTATACTCACCATGGACCTATTCCTCTATACAGTGATGAGGAAACCTTTGATGGAAATATTCCAAGATTGCATGCTATGCGATGGCTTGGGCATGATCCAAGCAATGAGTTTCTAACGTTCTATTGGCTCAACCGTGCCCAGGATTATCAGGACTACGTTGCCGCACTTTCGCATTATTCCTGTCCGGCACAAAACTTTGTTTTTGCAGATACAGCGGGAGACGTCGCTATTTGGCATAATGGTAAATTTCCGTTAAGGTTCCAGAGACAAGCTAGGTTTATCAACGATGGGGCTAACCCTGAACATGACTGGCAGAAGTGGGTTCCTCATCAGCATAATCCACATATCAAGAATCCTGACCGTGGTTTTGTCAGTTCCGCCAATCAAAATCCAACCAATTCAGATTATCCTTATTACTTGGGTTGGTTCTTCCCTCAATACCGAGGGAAAAGAATTAACCAACAAATGTTGGAGATGGATAGCATAATTCCTGATGACTTCAGGCTACTGCAATTGGATAATCAAAATCTTCAGGCTTCGTTGATAATTCCTTCTTTGCTAAGGTTTGTGGATATAGACCGTTTGACGCTGGAAGAAACACAGGCATTCAAAAAGATCTCAACTTGGGACTATGTAAACGATGCTAACCAAATTGCCCCCACTGTTTTTGATATCTGGCAAAAACGACTACATGCAGCTATCTGGTCTGATGAATTTGGTGGAAATGGATCATACCGATTTCCATCCTCTGCTAGAACCATACAACTCATTATGGACGAACCAAATGCGCCATGGTTTGACAATATCCATACAGAAAATAAGGAGTCTTTACAGCAATTGGTCAATTCGAGCTTCAAAGACACGGTGACAGAGCTAACCAAACAGTTAGGGGAAATGGGGAATCAGTGGAGGTGGGGGAAATTCAAGGGAGTTGACATCGCTCATCTCGGAAGACTACCAGGATTTGGCAAAATGGGGTTAAATGTTGGCGGAGGATTAGGAATTGTCAACGCAATTGGAAAAACGAGTGGGCCTTCTTGGCGAATGATAGTTTCTTTGGAACCCGAAGTCAAAGCCTGGGGAGTGTATCCGGGAGGTCAATCTGGTAATCCTGGCAGCTCATACTACGATAACTTTGTGGATGCATGGATGGAAGGTGAATTAGACGAATTGCTGTTTCTAAAATCGATGGATACAACTCATTACCGGATTCAATCAGTTATAATTTTGGAGGCAGGAAAATAGTTAATATCATTCTCATTTTCATACTTGGTTTACCAGCAGAACTGGTTTTGCCTTGGTGGTCGGTGGCTATTGTTGCATTTTTAATTGGATTTTGGAAACCGATCAATGGTTGGAAGACATTCGGATCTGGTTTTGTTGGCGTTGGACTATTGTGGTTAATAGTTGCTGGTTACCTCCATTATAGGTCTAATGGTATGTTAACTATAAAAGTAGGACAACTAATCCATTTGCCGTCATCCTCATTGATGCTGATTTTGACGGCTGTTTTTGGCGGATTAGTTGGTGGGATGGCAGCTGTTACGGGGTTTCATCTCAGATTATTACTATCCGGTGAACAGAATTCCAAGAAGTGATCCTTTCTTCTTAAACTGGTTTTGCAGAACAATCGTATGGCGAGAAGATCAGAAGTGCCATTGAAAGTTATCGCGTAAAAACCATTAATTCCTTCTTTACTCAGGCTAATCATGTTTTGGACTATTTGTCATCGGACTAAATCTATGTTACCATCGTTATCAGGCAGTTTGTTTGGAATGAAGTACAGAGGGAATATATGGGTTTAAATGGCAAAGTTGCTGTCGTTACAGGTGCAGGGCAAGGTATTGGTCGAGCGATTGCCTTGCGCTTGGCTGCAGCCGGGGCAAATCTAGCTTTGGTTGATCTGAATCTGCCGGCTGTGGAAGATGTGGGTCGGGAAGTTGCTGATTTTGGATCCAAATCTATTGCCGTTCAAACGGATGTCTCCAAATCCAATCAAGTCTATAGTATGGTTGAGCGTACTTTACAAGCATTCAGCCAGATTGATATCTTGATTAACAATGCTGGGATTGCAGGAAAGACTGCGCCATTGACTGAACTGGATGAATCAGACTGGGACTTGGTTATCGACGTCAATTTGAAGGGAGTTTTCCTCTGTTGTAAAGCCGTTATCGATCACATGATTCAAAGACGATATGGCAAGATTGTGAGTGTCGCGTCAATTGCTGGTAAGGAAGGTAACCCAACACTTATACCCTATTCAACTTCCAAAGCGGGTGTTATTTGTTTAACAAAAGCCTTGGCGAAAGAGGTTACCGAATATAATATCCATGTCAACTGTGTTTCTCCCGCAGTGATCGAAACCCCAATTCTGCAACAGGTGACAGAATCGACAATCAATTACATGGTGAGTAAAATCCCTTTAGGGCGTGTTGGTCGACCGGAAGAGGTTGCGGCTGTAGTACATTTTTTGGCATCGGAAGAGGCTAGTTTTGTTACTGGTCAATGTTATGATGTTAGTGGTGGAAGAGCAACCTATTAAGTTGGGGAATGTGATTGTTATCAAACTATTTTAAAATTTGACATTAATTGATATTGGGAGATGGGCTATGGTAAATCCTGTCATTCTACCGGGTGATTTCGCAGATTACCTACTTATTGAAAATGCAACCCAACGTTTTGAAGAAACATTGGAAGTATCAAAGACAGTTGCTGCTGCAGGTATACAATTGCAGGCGAATCTTGATCACGCTGCGATTTTTTGCAACCCTCCACATATTGTAGCCGATCCGTTAAAACGACTCGGTTATATTTCCGGCTGGGATAATTGTTGCTACCCTTCCCCTGTAGACGGTCACGATTACATTAATGTGCCAGCAGGATTACCGTCTGGTAATGCTGCGCGAGACAGAGGTTGGTTCGATTACGTCGCTGTTGTGCATCCTGTAGATAAACTAGCTTTTGATCAGATGTTAAATCAAAATTATGGAAATCCTTTTATACATCATTTGACGTTGGGTGTTGTTCCACCTAAACGTGTTGAAGAAAGCAATTTTGATTATGCTGGCCAAGTCATTCCGTTTATGATCAACGTTAGGCAGAAGATTAAGAACATAATTGGCGATGATCCTGGGACTTTAATTATGGCATTACCAGAGGAAGTGGTTAGTCATCAAGATTTTGCCAAAACATTTGAAACGTGGATTGGTGATCTGTCACTAGATCAGTATCAGGTCGAAGTAATGGACGGAGGAGGTTTTCTGATTCAATTTTTCGTTTTAACAGGTGGTAGAGTCGAAGTGGCGCTTAGACATGGTACAACCCAAACATTTAACCCGAAGAGTGTCCATAAAATTTCCAGAGACGAGATTAGCACAGTACAGGAATGACTATGGCTATCTAGTAGTAAGCTAATCCGTAGATGGTCTTTAGTAGCAGGAACACAAATCATGATGCAGATAATTTTCGGAGGCGTTGTTTTGGTGATGATCTGGTCGGGGGTTTTGATATCGAAATTAGCTGGAATTGGGAAGGCAGATCAGAATAATAAATCGTGGGTTTGGGGAGTGCTATTACTAATTTTCCTGATTTCTGTGCCTTTGTTGCTAATCAGCGTGGTTGTGATAGTGTTACAATTTTCTGAAGGCAATCAGGCATTTGAAAATTTTAAGTAAAAGCGGAAAAATTAGACATTCGGTTTATCAATTGATGCCAGGCTTTTTTGCTTATCACTTAATTTTTGACAAGGAGATATAAGAATTTCTTCTCATGCTAATTAAAAATGTTGGGTTTATAAATCAGTTTTAAGGATATTGCCTCTTTTTTTAAAGGAAAAGTTCTCTGGTGGCTAAATTCTTATTTCTGCTGTGATGAAATGGGACTTTGTCTTTTCCTCGCTAATCCATGCGTAGTCGATGGCAATTTGTTTTCTGTCGTAACCAGCACCAACTGCCCACTTTTGATTTGAGTTCCCCAACCTCATATGGACAGACGGAATCGGTGCCCATTCAAACCCGAAATATAGATTTTTCTTCGGTAATGAAGTATCCAGAGAGAAAAGAAAGTTATTGTGCTGGTATGCTATCCCTCCAGTCAATACTTGGATGCCATTTTTATCTGGAAAATTTTGCGCGACCATACCAACCTTTATCCAAGATTTCAGTTTGATGAGTATCGCCAGGTCATAAGACGGATCATAACCAAAAAACTGGTAAAAATTTACAAAACGTTTACGCTTGAACTTGATACTTCCGCCAACAGCAAAGTGTGAATGTATTTGATGTGCAAGGCTATAATAGTTATAGTCGGCATCTTTAATATTGTTACCGAGGGCAATTTTATTTCCCCAGAAAACCGCAAAACTGCGATAGCCATAGCTAATTCCTTTGGGATCGAAAGCGTAGTCATGGCGATCATAGAATTTATTCATGCCAAAGATTTTGACACCTTGTGACTGGATTAATCCTGCTGGATTCCAAAAGCCAGCTGTGGCATCATCGGAAACTGCTGTATAAGCGTTCCCCATACTGATAGCGCGGGATCCAACCAGAAGGGGGTATGCATCCTCAAATAGCATTTTTTTGTTTTCTTCGGGAGCGGTGAAAGAGGACAATAAAACCAGTAGTTTTATGTAGAACACTATTTGGTTATTGGTTGAATTTAAAGTTATAGGGGATCGTAATTCTGACAACCACAGGGTGTTTTTCTAACTCTGCTGGTCTAAACCTAGATGATCTTAGTGCTTTGACCGCCGCTTCGTCGCATCCGAATCCGATAGCTTGAATAATACGTATCTCTGTGGGAATACCATCCGTTCCAATGATTGCTTCAAGTAGGACTTTTCCCTCTTTCTGTACTCTACGGGCAAGTTCAGGGTATTTTGGGATAATTCTTTTAATAAAGCGTGGTTTTTGTGTTACATCTTCTTGTCGGAAAATATGTTCTTTTGGGGCTTCAAATGCGAGTTTTGCTTCTGGTAAACTTGTGTCAAGATTTTCCAAAATTGAAGATTGTGAACGTTCTGGCATAATCTTTGGTTTCTGCGATGTCACCACGGAATTACCTCTGTATATTTTCAGAGCTCTTTTTGTAGATAAGCCTGAACCAATCTGATCATTTGGTATCAATGATGTGCCTAAAGTTTCGGCATGTCCAGCTGGAATTGAATGAGATGAGTCGCTCATCGGCAGTTTTACATTAGTCGTTACCTGTTGCAACTTAGGGGTTGGGGTTTGGACAGATGCCTTGGGTGTCGACATCGTCCTAAGCCTGTGTGGAAGTGTACGGCGCCTTATCTTAGGCGAGGAAACTCTTGTCAAGGTTGTGTAAAAAATTTCTTTATCAAGAATAACTTGTTGTACGATGTAGTAACCAATTATCAGCATAATTATGGAGTGAATGCCCAACGATATGGAAAGTGCGAGCAATTGTTTTCGCATTATGAAGTATTAACTGTGTATTTGTGTGGTTATGTTGGTGTCTTTAATATATACTTCAGCGCGTAACTAAGTCAAGTTTGCCTCAGTTATGTTAGACCAAAACTGTTCGTTGACTCTATATTACCAATTATGTTATATTTGTTACTCGTTTAGGAAATACTTGAGAGGGGACTTCAATGGATCCTTTAGGTAATCACAGAGACTATTACCAAGTTTTCAGTGTGTCGCGAGATGCAACGTTGCTTGAAATAGAAACTGCCATGGACAGGAAACAGCAGGAATATGACCCTGAAAAACTTGACGGTTTAGGAGAACGGTTACTGCAGCTGGCTCAAAGGGAAACGGATCTGATTCGTACCGCCTATGAAGTTCTTAAGGATCCGCAAAAACGTCAGCGGTATAACCGACAACTTGATTACCAAAGTAAACGTTCCAAGAGGTCTTTTGTAAATAATTCGGGGACAGATAAAGCAATGCGGCAAAGAGCCGAAGTGGCTAATAACCGTGCGATTGACGTATGGGAAAGTGGAAGCCATGATGAAGCAATTGAACTGTGGAAGACAGCTATCCAAAAAGGTTTGCATCTGGCTGAGATCTACAATAATCTTGGTAGTGCTTACCATTATTGTGGAGAACCTAAGTTGGCTATTGAGTGTTTTCATGACGCGATTGAAATTGAACCGGATTTGTTGGAAGCTTACAATAGATTGGCAGAAACATATCACAGTGTAGGAGATACTGAAGCAGCTATTGAAAACTGGTATCAAGTCCTCAGAATTGACCCTTCCTACACAGATGCAATCGAGCATCTCAGGCAATTGAATGCTGAACAGTACGATCTCGACAATATACCCGAATACCAAGAGGATCAAGATCCACTCCCAAATACTCGGCGTTCGGGCAAAACGCTGATGCAGAAAATTGCCAATGCCCTCAAGAGTTTTACAACGTGATTCCTCTCCTGAATTAATCCGAATCCCAATAGCTATGCCAACCAACGCCACACAAAACATCAAAGATATTCTTGCTAAACGAATCATGATTCTTGATGGATTTGTCGGATCAACTGGAAGATTTACGCCGACCAAAACAAATGTTTGTAGAAGAAACGAAACGCTAGCTTTCACATAGCTTGCATTAGGCAAATAAAACGAAAATCAGTCATTTTTTCTGGATTATGTTGTTCTTTTCTCTGGATCAATTTTTTTCGAGATTAACCAAATATTTTTTTAATTCTAAGCCCAATTCAGTTCAATACATTTCGTTTTGCATTTGTACCTAAAACCCATAAAACCACACCGTGGGGTGAAATAGACAGATGTCTCCAAAAATAGCAGCTATTATCACAACTTACTATTCTCTCTCTCATGCGGACGTAATTCCAACTAAGTATATGAAAGGGTTTCCAACGGACAGCGGATTGTTATTACCTCAAGTTGATCTTGCATCCATCTATTTGGATCAGATTGATCCTCGTGACGTTGGGTGCCAACTGGCAGCGCAGTACAATATACCGATTTACCAAAGTATTCGTCAGTCATTGACACTTGGAGGGAAAGAACTGGCAGTTGATGGAGTTTTATTGATTGGTGAGCACGGTGACTACCCGCACAATGAGTATGAACAGCATATGTATCCACGGCGTTATATGTTTGAACAGATCTGTGGTGTTTTCGCTTCAAGCGATCGTTCCGTACCAATATTCTGTGATAAGCACCTGTCTTACAACTGGATGGATGCTAGATGGATGTATGACCGGGCACGAGAACTGGATGTGCCGTTCATGGCTGGATCATCCCTACCCCTCTGCTGGCGGAGTCCATTTTTGGAACATGATTTGGACGCACCATTGGAGTCAGCAGTTGCTATCGGCTACGGCGGAATAGAGTCTTACGGGTTTCATGCACTTGAAACGTTGCAGTGCATGATTGAACGTCGGACAGGTGGTGAATCCGGAGTGGTGTCAGTACAGTGTTTAGAAGGAGATGATGTTTGGCAAGTGGGTGACCAGGGGCTCTGGTCACGTGAATTGGCTGAGGCTGCCTGTGGCGCTATTGTCAAAAAACCGGATGGGACTATGGAAGAATGTTGTCAAAATCCGGAGGTTTTTCTCATTGAGCATAGTGATGGATTCAAATCAGCCATGTTGATGCTCAATGGGTACGTTGGTGACTTTGCCTACGCGGCGAAATTAGATGGCGAAATTCATGCAACCGAATTCTACTTGCAAAATGAAGGCCCATTTGCGCATTTCAGTTACCTGAGTCTCAATATAGAAAAGATGTTTTTAAGAGGTCAACCCCAATATCCCGTTGAACGTACCTTGATCACAACTGGAGTTCTGGATGCGGCCATGAGGTCAAGGTATCACGGTCACGTTCGTATCGAAACACCGTATATGGCGGAGATCAGCTATCGATCCTATGCGGAGATGCCTATACGTCCAACTCAACCGCGCCCAACTGGTGCGTCACTTGATCCATGGCCGCCAGATGAACAAACCTAGGCTAAGTTATTAGAATCAAATTTTATACTGCATGGTAATTTAAAGGAGCAATTGAAATGCCAAAGTCCAGCTTGAAATCGGTGCTGAATCTACTTGTTACCTTTGTTGTAGCTGGCATAATATTTATTAGCTGTGGCGAGGACGAGGTTGGTAAATCTGGTATTGATACATCAAATACTTCACCTATTATTAATGATTTTACTGTTCCCACGGAAGCCAATTCAGGTGAGGAGGTGACTCTCGAAGTCGTTGCCCACGATCAAGAAGGTGATGCGCTAACTTATACATGGGAAGTCAGTGGTGGAAAGCTCAGTTCGAGAAATCAAGAGACAGTTATTTGGATACCTCCTCAGGAACCTAGGCAATTGTTTGGAAGGTTCTTGGAGAAAACGATCGTTGTTACAGTTACTGTCAACGATAATATTAGTAAGCCTGTCTACAGATCAAGACAGGTTAAAGTCAGACTGCTGAATCGGATAGAGCCAAGTGAGTTCGTGGCCGGTATTATGTTGGAATATCCTTTAAGTAAAGTCCAAATGCTGTATGGGGAGGCAAGTGTTGATAAAAAAACTGATATGTGGTTAGAAGGTGCTAATGATGGGTTTCGAAAAGAATTTCTGGAGGATAATAAGGCAAAATTCTTCGCTTATGAGAACTTGGGTATCTACTTTGCAGTAGCTGGGGCGACCCATGTGGTTATCGCAGTAGACATTGAAGCACCCAATAAATCAAAAACGGAGCGTGGTTTTGGTATTGGTAGCAGTTTCGATCAAATCTCGTCGGAACTTGGGCCGGCCGATAAGATATTCCAATGGAAGGATAACATGTGGCACTATTACGAGAAGAAGAGAATACATATCCTTTACAACAATAATTCAATTGCTCAAAGGATTGGAATTTTCTAATCTAAATAGCATTATCAGCTCGCTAAACTAGAATTTCAATATGGATATGTCGCTTGATCAAAGTTTGATTGTACACTTGCCTTTTGACAGAGATTTGCGAAATCATTCTGGGGCTCAGTTGAGTTTAGAACCAGAAAATCTCCAGTTGGAGAAAGTTGCTTCCAGCAAATCTCCTACCCCGCATGCCGTCCGATTCAACGGTATCAGCAGCCGTCTAACCATTCAGGGCCATCCTGCCTTGCAGTTGGATGACTTTACCATCTCGTGTTGGATTGAAACAGAATGGAATACTGACGTAGTCGGTGACATTGTAAGTCAATTCGATCCAACAATTCGTCATGGTTTTGGGTTAAGCCTGATTACTAACACAGGTGTTACGTCAACAGCACAGGCGAACTATCGGAATATTCATTTTGGCATTGATCAGGGCGATAAGACGGCAAATTGGGTTAATCAGGGACGTCCGGGGAATGCTGTTCTGGTCAAGGCACTCCATGTCTCGGGTGGATACTTGTACGCTGCAACTTTTGAAGCGGATTCTGAGGAAACTGGGCATCTGTGGTTGTACCAAGGCCCTCATAAATGGTGCGATCTTGGCCCCTCACCAGATAGATCCAACTCCATCAACTCAATTGCATCCTTCGATGGCGCGTTATACTGCTGTACGGGGCGATACAATTCACATGGATCAGCACTTGGTCCTGCAAAAAATACTAATCCGGGCGGACACGTTTACCGTATTGAGAGTAGCGGAAAGTGGACATATTGCGGGCATCCCGGTGTTGAGGACGCTACTCCGGAAGATCAGCAGGTTGAAGGTTACGAAACCGGAAAAGCAGACATGAGCGGGTCTTTGACTGTGTTTAAAGGCGAATTGTTTGTTACCAGTTACTATCGACGTGGAGTCTTCAAATATGAAGGTGATCAGTATTGGAAACCGGTTGGGCTTGATAAACGCCTATTCAGTTTCACCATTTATCAAAGTGAGTTATACGCCTTGGCCAATGGGGGAGAGGTGTTTCGTTATATAGCAGATCATGAGTGGGAATACTGCGGCACTCCAATCGGTTCCACGCAAACTTATGGAGCGGCCATATATCAAGGAGATCTTTACGTGGGGACATGGCCAGTAGGAAATATCCAGCGTTATGTTGGTGGCGAAACTTGGGAACCCATTAGTCGAGCAGGTGATGAACAGGAGATTATGGCTATGGCCATATACAATCAGAAGATGTATGTTGGATCTTTGCCGTCTGCTGATGTCTGGCGTCTGGATACTGGGAAGCTGACATTTATCGCTAATCTCGATTCCACTCCAGACGTGACTTATCGACGAGTTTGGTCGATGGCTGTTTATGGTGGAAAACTCTTTGCCGGAACACTGCCTATGGGACAGGTGATGAGTTTAGAGACTGGATTGAATGCCACCGTTGACTATGCGTTACCTTTCGGTTGGCAGCATTTAGTGGCAACGCGTGATGGTAAGCGCTTACAGATTTATGTCAATGGCCAGTGCATGGCAGATACCCTTACAGATAATGACTTGAATCTCCATGGGTTAGAGTTGCCAATCAGTGTTGGATTCGGATCACATGCGTACTATAACGGCAGAATGTACGATTTTCGGATCTATAATCGTACTTTGTTGCAAGATGAAATTGTGTCCTTGGCTCATACCGAGTAGGATCAGGTCTAAGCTTGATAGGTTTCCTTTTCTCAATTTTCTGGCAATATTTGTCTCATTTGAGGTATATCATGTGGAACCCGAATAAGATATGGATGGCAGGCATTTGTTTAAGATAACTTTAAAATGATGATATGTCGTACTACCCTTTCGTATTTGTGAGATATTTATGAGATTTAGAATTGCGTTTCTAATTCCCACGTTCATGTTTTTAATTTGCATCATTAGTTGTGGAGATCACTTTTCAGAATCCAAGTTCAACAAGCTTGAAAATCGTACCACTACCAAGCAGGTTAGAGACCTGTTAGGCTTGCCTGACAAAGAATATGTAGCTTCTTCAAAAGATTCTCCTTACATCTCAACTGTGTGGGTATATATGGAGGAAAAAGTAGAATATTTCGTCTATTTTACGGCAGGTAGTGTGGTGGGAAAAAAGATAAAAGATAAACAAAAACAAACATTAAAGCAACCATAAAGCTGCTATTTTTTTGTTGGTTTTATGATTGTCTCATTTATGTAGTTGATAATAAAATTTTAATTCTTCAAAAACTCGGATCGAGGAAACTTCGCTATGGCAGAATTAACAGATCAGGAAATAATAGATCAGTTACACAGCTTTGATACGCCGTCAATAACTAACGTTGTCGCTACTTATCCAGGAGACCCACTTTGTCTGGGAATTTATAATCCTTGGACCGAAAACTGGTATACGGATCAATCTATTCGCTGCATGTATCCTGAATTGGGACCGAGGGTTGGTTATGCTGTCACTTGTGTCTATGGATTGCCCGATCCCAATTATTCGCAATTATCTTTTTTAGATGTGATTGATGCTTTAGAAGTATCAAAGCAACCAACGATTTTAGCTTTTCAGCAGAAGTTCCCACCGGAGATCGCTGGAAAAGTAGGACTGGCAGGTGGAAATATGACAGCTGCCATGAAAGCTGTGGGATGTGTGGGGGCTATATCCAACGGACCGTCCAGAGATATTGACGAAATTCGGCCGATGGAGTTTCAGTATCTGCTCAGTGGAGTTACTCCTGGACACGGAGCTATGGCAATTCATGCTATCAATGTTCCTGTCTCGATTGGAGGTATGGATGTCTCTCCGGGCGAGCTGATCCACATGGACGAGAACGGTGCTTGCAAGTTTCCGGCTGATAAGTTGGCAGATGTTTTTAGTAACGTTCAGGCGCTAAGGGAAGAAGAAGAAGTTCGAATTAATCGATTCCAGCAGGCCCAGACGGCCAAAGATGTGAGGGGGATTTTTGGCGGTACAACGTATGGGGCTGAGGAAGATGATAGTAACTGACACTTTCCGATCCTAACAGCATTAATATACATTAAAATAGTAAGGTTAAAAGGTGTAAAAATGAAGACTCCAATGGACCTTGTCTTAGAGGCAAAACAGAAGATCCCAGAAGTTTCGGTTGATGAATTAAAGGGGAAATTAGATCGAGACGATAATCTGGTATTAATTGACGTTCGTGAAGGTGAGGAATTTTCTCAAGGATGTATTCCTTCAGCTATTCATATGAGTCGCGGAACGCTTGAGTTTCAGATAGGAAGTCAAGTTCCAAACCAGGATCAAGAGATTGTCCTTTATTGTGCCGCTGGTGCCAGATCACTGTTGGCAGCACAATCCCTAGAAAAAATGGGGTATAAAAGCTTATTCTCGGTGGAAGGCGGTTTTCGCCAATGGTTGGATGAAGGTTATGAAGTGGCATCGGTTGAATATTGATCTGGGAGAAGTTGATAAGTTCCTATGTTAAGAGAAAAAATAGGAGGAAACTTCCGTTTTAGGGCGTTTTTTGCCAAGGGATAGCACCTGCCTGCTGAATTTGTTGTTGCATCAGCCGGGCTAGAGCCTGAAAATCCGGTTGGTTTATTGATGACAGGTTGTTTTGTTCTTTAGGATCATCAATCAGGTTAAACATTTGTAACGGGTCTAAAGGTCGGTTGTGCAACAGTTTCATGTCACCTTGACGAACGGCATGATATCCTAATCCTAACATGGGTGAACGATCACCTATGCCGCCTTCTCTCCGAACCCAATAGAGCAAACGGTCGTTCAATCCTTGATGTTGTCCCAATAGGGTAGGAAGGAAGGATTTACCTTCGATTGGATGGTTGATTTTAACACCAGCTACATCACAGATTGTCGGGAACAAATCCATTAACAATGCGATTTGGTCGGTCACCGAGCCTGGAAAAATATGTTCCGGCCAAACAGCACAGGCAGGAACCCGAATTCCACCTTCATACATGTCTTCTTTGCCACCGCGTAGGGGGCCGTTATAAGCACCGACAGGCAACGCTCCCCCGTTGTCAGATGTGTAAAAGATCAAAGTGTTTGAATACATACCGGAATCTTTCAGCTCCTTTATAACACGACCAATGCCGGCATCCATATGTTCCACCAATGCTATGTACTTGGCACGATCTGGGCTAACATCTGGTTCTCGCTGGCGAACTTTTTGAATCCAGTCATTGGGCGGTTGGATAGGGGTATGTGGCGCATTGTACGCTAGATAAAGAAAAAAGGGTTGATCTACTTCTTTTCGATCCTGAATAAGATTGATTGCCCACTGGGTGAATAGATCAGTGGCATGACCTTCCGGGCTAATTTCCTCACTGTTGAAGCGCATATAGTTGTAATTATGACGTAGATGAGTGTAGTAATCGTCCATCATGTCGCCAAGGAATCCTCGGAAATAATCAAATCCTCGGCAGCAAGGGTGATTCTCCTGTTCCAAGCCAAGATGCCATTTACCGATAATGGCATTATAATAACCAGCCTCTTTCAGCATATCTGGCAGTGTCACTGCATCTTGGGAAAGGTACCCCCAGTTTTGGCTCGCATGTGTCCGGATCACACCGGGCACTCCAACCAAATCAGGATACCTACCTGTCATTAGCGCGGCTCGACTTGGCGAACAAACAGGCGAGTTGGCATAAAATTGGGTGAACTTGAT
>DTUY01000107.1:30054-32008 GCA_012963885.1 Candidatus Poribacteria bacterium
AAAAAGATCGAAAGACACAAATTCTTGAGTTTAGACAAATCACGAATTTCACCAAGTCAGGTCTTGTTCACTTTCAATTACGGATTCATCCAGTATTATCCCCAGCCCCGGCTTGTCCAACCAGGAGACCAATACCTGTCCGTCTTGGGGTTGGATTTTGTCTTTGAGGAAATACTGGTGCATCACGTTCCATTTAATTAAATATTCCTGTATTGGACACAGTGTTGGCGGTTGAGAGGCTAATAGATGGGCAGTTGCATGCGAGGAGTGTCCGTGGGGAACAACTGGCAGGTCAAAGGTTGCAGCTAAAGCACAGATTTTCAAAACTTCGCTGATACCACCGGCCCAATAGATATCGGGTTGAAGAATGTCCATAGCTCGGTGTTCAACAATAGGCCGGAATCCCCAGCGGGTGTACTCGTGCTCGCCACCGGCAATCTGGATAGAAGAATGACGTTGAATTTTTAAGTAACTGTCCAATTTGTCTGCTAAAACTGGTTCTTCCAACCAGGAAATATCATATTCGGACAGTCGTTCCACCATCAGCAATGTATAGGGAATATCCCAACTGTTCCAGGCATCTAGCATGATATCGATTTCGCTGCCAACCGCTTCCCGCAAGGTTTGGGCTAATCTCAAGTTATGTGCAATCCCCACCTTACCGTCTGCTGGTCCATTTCGAAAGAACCATTTGGTGGCAGTGTATCCTTGATCTACAATTTCCTGCGCCCGACGAGTGACCGCTTCCGGTTCTAGTGAGTAACCTAATGCACTAGCATAGGCAGGAATCGATGTTCGCGTTGGACCTCCCAGTAAACGATATAACGGTTGATCCATCCATTTACCGCGGATGTCCCACAGGCCGCAGTCCACTGCACTGATAGCCATCATGGTGTCGCCCTTGCGACCATGGATAGCAATTCGGTACATCTGATCCCATAACAATTCGGTAGCTCGAGGGTCTTGGCCAATCAATATGGAACGTAACTGGGTGTTGATGATATAACCATGGTTAGGTGAGATGGGGCCGCTTAAGCCGGTAACACCTTCATCGGTGTCAATCTGCAAAAAGACAGATGACATCTGATAAGTTTCTTCTTGCCGGTTGGAAGTGTTTTGCCGAAGTTGCTGTCGGTAAGCAGGATAAACATCGATTGGTCGAATCAACCTTTCTTCCCAAAACGGTTCTGGATGGACCATAGTCCCGTTCAACTGGCGTATTCGCAGGTCAGTAATTTTCACCGAGATTCCTCTCTTGGTTCCATATCGATTAGCAGCTACTCTTTCTCAACTGTCAAAGTAAAAAGCTTACCCAATTCACAATCGATCCCTCGTTTCGTTGCCAAAGGGATTTTTAAGCAATATGGCCTTATAGTTTGTGCAGTATAGCGTGAAAATAGATCGATGGTTGTCGATGAATCAAAGCTCCCTCTTCATGATCTAAGACAGAAGTTTTAGGCATCGCCAACTGGGTGGCAACAAGGTAGCGTTATTATAACATGATTGCCATCCAAACGATTGAAAAGATTCTGGTTCAAGTCTCATAATTTAAAAAACCTGATGCGCACCCAATTTTCAAGTTATCAATCCAGAAAATGAGCTATTGACTGATGATGTTGGAATTTGGATACGTGATCTATGACCCGCGAAAAAACGTACATTTGAATCTGGTTTTGAATGAAATTGCGGCAGGCATAGTTTTTAACCGATTTACCAGTTGACAGGATTTCATCATTGTAATATAATCTCAAGGCAATTGTT
Organism: Candidatus Poribacteria bacterium; assembly: GCA_012963885.1. Classification (GTDB taxonomy): domain Bacteria; phylum Poribacteria; class WGA-4E; order WGA-4E; family UBA9662; genus UBA9662. The sequence goes on from DTUY01000107.1 coordinate 31,816, forward strand.
GTGTTTATGTGGCATTAATGTTAATTTGCTTAATCTAGTGGTGTTTGGGGGGTTGGTTTGAAGAGATTAAACTTTTTTTTACTTATATTTGTTTTTTTTCTGTTTGTTATGACAGGGGTTGATGCTGGAATAAAAGACTGTGGCAAAGATGAAGTTGGCGATGGTGCCAAGCCAATTAAGGAAGTTAATAAAG
>DTUY01000108.1 GCA_012963885.1 Candidatus Poribacteria bacterium
CAAAGACTTCATCATCGATCAATTGGTAGGGTATGGCACTGAAAAGGAATGGAATCTGATCGGTTTGGGAGAGGGTAAATGGGTAGGATACACTTACATTTTGGATATGAACAGACATAAAAAAAATCTCCTAATCAAAAAAAGTTGTTGATTGGAGACTCTCAATCCATTATAATAACGCTTGGTGAGTGTTATTATAAGAGATTACAAGTCTCGAATTGCCCCTACTCATGTAGGGGTTTTTTTATTGTCCTTCCATTCTATCCTATCTCTACTGATAAATCCAGAAAAATCATTAATTTTGTCTCACCATAAGATTGATCCTATTACATCAGATGTTTTGAAACAGATTAATGATTATACCGTTCTGTCTATAAACACACATAATCAACATAATCACTGTATTGACTATAATCAAGATATTGTCTATGGTCAATAAAACCAACAAACAAGTTAGTTGATTGCTTATTATGGAAAAAATGACCCATCTTACAGCTAATGAAGCAGCTGTGTTGCTTGATGTTTCTGCACAAACAGTCAAACGCTGGATTCAAGAAAAGAAATTTGAGGGCTACAAATATAGGAATCGCTGGTATGTCGACACACAAGACTCCAAATTTCAGGATTTTCTTGCGCTGGCTCCAAATACCCAAAATCATCATACTGAACATGATCAACATAATCAACACGTTGACCATATTGATACCCCACCTAGCAATTCTCAATCACAGGTTGACAAATCAACAGAACCAGAAACTTTAGCTGATCAACTACAATTATTGGAAAAGCAACTGGCAAAAAAGGATGCGCAGTTAGATAAAAGGGATACGCATATTGACGAGTTACTCAAACAGCAAGACCAAGCACAACAACTATCAGCAATGCAACAGAAAACTATTGATAGGCTTACTGAACAAAACCAGCAACTCTCACAACAGAACGAAAGACAGCAATTGCAAATCGAAGACATGAGCCGTAATCGTTCTATATTGGCTCGTATTCGAGAAGTTTTCATTCCATCCAACACCTAACGTGAACTTTGGTTGTTACGCTGAAGTTTTCGATAAGGTTAGTTCAACGAATGATGTCGCCATCCGTTTGGGGAAAGAATTAAAACCTGAAGGGACTCTCGTTATAGCTGAAGACCAGACGAGTGGACGAGGCCGACGTTCGAGGACATGGTATTCTTCACCAGAATCAAACATCTTAGCTACGGTGATTTTACGGCACCTGAAACGCGGTTAGACTTATTGCAATCAAGGAGAACAGGAAAATGTGCAGACGATGGACTATGATAACACTTGTTGTGCTATCAACACTGAACATAGGTCATACTGAAATTAACCCCGAATCAATTGTTGGGATTTGGTTGTTAGATGAAGGACAGGGCAAGAGTGTCAAAGACAGTTCGGGAAACGGGAATGACGGGAAAATCGTTGGTGCGAAGTGGACGAACGGAAAACTTGGTAAAGGGTTGTCCTTCGACGGCAAAAGCCATGTAGAAATTCCCGCCAGCAAGACAACAGATGACTATCAAAATGGGTTCACATATCTTCTCTGGATTAAACCGACTGAACCGCCACCCAACGTTAATACCCGTGTTATTGAGCGGGATTGGCATAATCCGACTATCCAGATTGGGCCTACCGATTTTTATGCCAGCATAGCGGTCAATGCCGACCAGGCGGCAACCCACATCCGTGGTGGTACATGGAAACAAGGTAAGTGGAGCTTTGTTGCCACAACTTACGACGGCGCCAAGCTGCAACTCTATGTTGATGGGGAAATGGTCGGAGATAAAGTAGTAGGAAAGGCAGATGCCAAACCACATCCAGCGACGCCAGCCGCACATCAGGGCTCAATCTGGTTGGCCACCTGGAAGGCCCCCAATTGGGATTTCAGAGGTATACTGGACGATGTTGGTGTTTTTAACACTCCGCTCAAGGCTGGCGATATTAATAATATTATGCGTGATGGACTCGAAAAGGCCTCTGCTGTATCGCCCCGCCGAAAAATGACGGTGATGTGGGGAGATCTAAAAACCGCGCGTCTAAGCGATTGAACTGTGACTGAAAAGTCAGATTGGATAACATATAACGACACTATTAGAAAGACCTATTAACCAAAGATGGTTTCAATTATCATCCCACAGTACAGTCCTAGGCACAGCTGGAAGTTACCGAAGCAACACTAAGATATCAGGTGTCATAACAGCGCTTTCAGACAGCAACGCCAAACTATCAAACAACTTGGAAGCACTTTCTGAATTAATCTAACAGACACGTGAATCTGTGAAATCTGGCATTTTACAGGTGAGCGTTGATTGCTTTACTTCACACAATCATACACCCACCTATAAGCAGCACCTGTTGTTGTACTATACGACAGGTAATTGTTTCCGTACGCTTCATAGCGATCAACTTTGTACCGCACGCCATGTGCATTTACAGCTATGTTCTTCCTGAACTTGCTGTCCTTACCGTCACACATCCCGCAATCAACACATTGTACCTTGGGATATGGACAGATTATCTCATCAGGCAGCAGTGGGTCGGATTCCAGCTTGGTCCTGAATGTCCTCCAACCCAT
>DTUY01000109.1 GCA_012963885.1 Candidatus Poribacteria bacterium
CCTAGCCGCTCAACCCATTTGTAGGCCTTTTTCGCGTTGAGCGAGCAGAATTTTCGCGTTGCCTCACCACCCTTTTCAAACGCATATTCCAGATAGATCCGCTGCAAGGCCTCGTAAGTTGACGCCTTTTCGGAAACCGGCCAGTTGCTGCCGTAAATCACCCGATCATCGCCAAAAGCATCCCAAACCACATCGAGGTAGGGGCGATAGAACTCCAAATCCTTGGACACGGGGATGGGCTTTTGCACTGCCCACGCACTTTCAAGCAGGGCCGAGATCTTACAGAACACATTGGTATGTTCTGCGGCTGCACGAATCCCAACTCGCCAGCCAGCAGGGGGTGGTCCGGATGTGACCCTAACGTTGCCGATGTGATTCTGGACGATTCGTAAACCGGGCACCTTCCCGGCAACCTTCGCAAGGATTCCTGGTGTCTCCGGCCCGCCGTTGACGTCGAGCGCAAGATCGTGATCGGCCAGTATCTTCAAAACCGTGAGGTTTTCTGCTTCGAGCAACTTCTTGAGCAACTGAACCCCAATGCGAATCCCTCTATAAAGTGAGTTTGCAGCGAAGCGTTTCACGTTTTTCGCAAAGTCAGATCCCTCAGGCTCTAATCGACCCACAATGCCAACGACGAACGGATCGTCCTTCGCCAAATCCAAGAGCCAGGCGTTGTCTTCAACCCACGGGCTTGCTTCAACAATCACGGCTCCGGTCACGGGACGAAAGGTCTTTAACTTGCGCAGATGCTTTGGTAGGACTGTACGATAAAGAGGAGAGCTTTTGCTCGGCCAAGGGATGCCTTCGGGGCGGGTGGGATCAAAAAAGTGGGTGTGGCAATCAATGATGTCGAGATCGCTAATCGAATCATCGGCCAAGCTTGTGTGAAGAGTGAGTCCGACTGCACCGGCAACACAGCCTGAGATCCATTTCCTGCGACTGATTTTCATCGACGTTGAATTCATTCGGCTTGGGAAGACTTTCTTTCTCGAAGCCTATAGTTAGACCGATTAGTTATGAAAGCAATTGCACACTTGCAACAATGAAAGGAAAACTGAATTTGTTTTATAATGAATATTGAAGATTATCTTTGAAGTCTGAAACTCATTTACGAATTGGTTAAAGAACCGTCCCTTCGTCGAAGAAGTGGTCCTGGTTGTCTAATTTTAAGTGGTCGTTGAGCAGCTAAATCCTCATTCACCTCTACGCCAATCCCTGGTTGATCTGATACTAAAATACGTGATCCCTCTCGCTGTGGTTGAGCGGGAAACAGATCTTCATCGTAGTGCCATGTTGTTCCGTCGGCGATTCCCGAATCTCCAACCAAGAGAAGTTAGGGACCGCTGCCGCCAAATGGGTAGAAGCCGCGGTACAAATCACGCCTAGTGGATTATGTGGCATCAGGTCAATATAGTGTGATTCTGCCATACTAGCGATCTTCATTGATTCTGTCAGACCACCAACGTTACAAACATCCAGACGAACAAAATTAGTTATACCACGTTCTATGTAGGGCAGAAACGTCCATTTGCTGGAGAATTCTTCCCCTATCGCTAATGGGACATTGATCATTGTACGCAGGGATTCATAAGCTTCTGGTGTCTCATCTCGGATTGGTTCCTCTAGGAAGTCGAGCGTTCCTGCTGGCATCCGCTGGCAGAACGAGGCAGCTTCTGCTACACTCAAGCGGTGATGGTAGTCGATGCCAATGACAGGCTCAGGGCCAATCTCCTGACGGAGTTGGGTCAGCCACTGGGCTGTCAATCCAATCGATTCACGAGGTTCGTAAAGAGGCTGACCATCTAGCTGTCCTCTTGCCATCCCTCACCAAGCAACAGTTTGACATCTGTAATTAACTGATTCAATGTGTTCGCACCTGTCGTTGCGAAGCAGGGAACGTAATCTCGTTGTCTGCCACCCAACAGTTGATAAACTGGTACACCCAAGGCTTTACCAACAATATCGTGCAACGCAATGTCAATACCGGCTATTGCAGCGGTTAAAATACGACCACCCTCAAAATATTGGTTGCGGTACATTTCCTGCCAGAGTCCGCTAATACGCATTAGATCGGCACACCAATAAGATAATCACCGAAATGCCGTAGTGCCCCAACCACAGCCCTCGATCGATGTGGCATACCAGCTTCCCTCCAACCGTAAATTTCAGTGTTGGTCTCTACTTTGACGAGTAACTGGCCTAGCCAAACGGGATAAGCTTTAATAGCTGTGATTTTCATATAGATTTGTCTTAGACTTTTCTTAAAACATAGTTATCATGCTCTTCTTTAGCATATATCACACATTGCAAGATAAAATCTAGCATAACAGGTGCAAGTGAGTAGAAATAGAAAAGCTAAGTTGCATGACATTCGGTTTATTAGGTTTCAACTTCATCAAATGGAAGGTATAAAACCAGGTCTTTTTCAGCCAAAACAGTTATGGAAATAAATAAGCTGACGAGTTTCATGACAGATATATCTAGCAATTTAAAGATTCTACGAACATTGTAAAATGATGACGTCAACAAGGTATAAGAATTAATTATTCAAGTCAAGGGGCTACTGAATAATAT
>DTUY01000110.1:0-17372 GCA_012963885.1 Candidatus Poribacteria bacterium
AGTTCCAGCTATATGTCTCAAAATGATCTGCGTGTTCACTTTGGCCTTGGGAAGGATTTAGATCAGATAAATCGTCTAGAGGTTTTATGGCCAAGTGGAAAAATTGACAGGCTTGAAAATGTCGAATTGGATACAATCATTCATGTCAAAGAAGGAATTGGTCAAATCGTTAAATAATCCTTAGCCATTGTTTTAAAGTTGCTTTTGAGTGACTGTAAGTATCTGTCTGACAGAAATATCTTTGAGTGTCTGTAACGTGCCGTCGGCCCATCGAATAGTAACTTTCTCGATTATATCGGCATCGTCAAGCCCAAAATGGAGTCGCATATCGTTTCCAACCAGATAGCTGGCACCACAAATCACCTCGCTTGTTTGAGTTATTCCATTCGTTGTCAACTGAACTCTGGAACCAATCGCATCTGTATTTTTACCTTTCCCGATCAGCCGAAAAACTATCCAGGATTGCCGATTGCCAACTTCATTTCGAAGTACAACTACGCGTCGATTGGATTGGCACAGTACTAAATCAACATCGCCGTCGTTATCAATATCTCCACGAATCAGACCACGAACCACATATTGGTTTTGATCTAATCCTATTTGGTCTGTTTTGTCTTGAAACTGTCCTTTAAAATTAGCAAAGATCTGAAGTGGTTGAGAATAACTCATTGAGGGGTCAATCAGGTATACATTATCCCAGATATGTCCGTTTCCAACAATTAGATCTTTCCAACCATTGTTGTCGTAATCTGTGAACAGTGTTCCAAACCCAAGCAAGTGGAATGAAGGTTTAGCCAAATCAAGATCGAAGGTAAAATCGTCAAAATATCCGTCGCCATCATTTACCATTAAACAATTAGCTTCGAGTGAAAAATTTGTCATCCAGAGGTCAATGTCGCCATCATTATCGAAATCCTGGGCATCAATACCCATCGAACCATTAGCAATGCCATCAGCATTATAAGCACAACCGCGACGTGTTCCCTCTTCGATAAATTTGCCATTTCCCTGATTGACAAAAAGTGCGTTTGGATTCATATCGTTGGCAACATAGATATCCAATAAACCATCGTCATTCAGATCAGTGAAGACAACACCTAATCCACGTGTGTTTGGGATGTATGTTCCGCTAACCCGAGTGATATCGGTAAATGTCCCATCGTCGTTATTGCGATATAGGGTGTCTCCAATGCCCTGATAATCATTCGGGCCACAATAGATTCGCATATCTTGATAGTAGCAGGGAATATCGCTATCTAGCGAGTATCCAACGTAATTACAAACGTAGAGGTCTAAATCCCCATCCTGATCAATGTCGGCAAAGGCTGCACTGGTGCTAAGTAGATCGCATTTGACTCCTGCATCAGTTGTTACGTCTGTAAAAGTATCATCACCGTTGTTACGATACAAAACGTTAGGTCCTAGATTGGTAACATAGAGATCCTGATAACCATCTCCATTATAGTCGGCAGCTACTACCCCCATTCCATAACCCGAATCACCGCAACCTGTATCTGCTGTGACATCAGTAAAGGTCTGGCCATCATTACGATAAAGACGATTAGTCAGATTCGGGTTGGGATCAGTAAGTGAGTTACCTTGCACAAGGTAGATATCTAAGTCCCCGTCCCTGTCAAAGTCGAAGAGTGCACCGCCACTACCCATCGTTTCAACCAAACGGTGCGCAGGTGAGAAATCATTGAAATGCTTAAAGTCAATACCCATTTCCATTGTTACGTCGCGAAAAGAGACATCAGCTTGTGTTAGCATACACAATAAGGGAAACAAGCAAATTACGAGGAAAAATACGAATGAACAATGCGTCTGTTTCCTGAGGAATTTAATCATTGATCCGTTTCAGAATTAATTTTTCGAACAATTCTGAAACCAATATTATTGGTGGAATCAAGAGGATAGAGTTTGAATCGGAGGGCGGAACGAATAAATACGCGGCCGTAATCCCAAGAACCTCCTCTGATAACACGATCGGTCAGAACATTCTTATGCCGGAAATTGGCTGGATCTGGACTTGAAACCTCTTGATAAAAATCAGGGACGTATTGATCAAGACACCACTCCCAAACATTTCCGGCTAAGTCATCTACTCCCTCAGCAGATGCCCCGTCTGGAAACTGACCAACCACGGATGGCTGGTTCAAATGTCGGGCGAAATTAGCAGTCTTGCGAGTTGGAGGGAAGTTTCCCCATGGATAGATCAAACCGCCAGTTCCTCGGGCGGCACGTTCCCACTGCGCTTCAGTGGGAAGACTGCCGCCTATCCAGTCAGCAAAGGCATAGGCGTCAAACCAAGTTACACCAACAACTGGTTGATTGTCAGCATTTAAAATTGAATTCGCCCATATGTTTTCTCCTTTGTAACCGCGTGGTTTAGGGCGCTTAGTCTGGTTAATAAAGACACGATATTGGGCATTAGTAATTTCGTGTCGAGAAATTTGGTAGGCAGAAAGATATACTTTATGTTGTGGTGTTTCCGCTTCAAAAGCGGGGAGTTCCAGCATCGAACTTCGGAGTTTGGATTCTTGATAAAAGTCTTCTATATGTTCTTCCGTCGATCCCATGATAAATTCGCCAGCCGGTATTCCGATCCATTCTATTGTATCCAGCACAGACCTGACCACTGAGTTTGATGGCGCCCTAACTTGGTCGGCATCACAGAACGAAGACACAAGGAGAAGCCAGCAAGCGCCAATGAAACAGAAATAACGCCTCAACCTCATTTCAACTGTTTCAGAGATCCCCAAATGACAGATAATTTTTCTCCAGCAGAAACGGAAAACGGATTCGTTAAATCTTCAACATATTCGTAGTATGAATCCATCTCTCCGCCAGCATCAGCAATACCGGAGTAGATACTCACTTCAATAGGATCAGGGAACTTGTGTTCAGTTTCACCTACCTTTTCCCATTTGTCCTTTGTCTTGCGTTTCCACCAAGCGGTAAAAGTGTTCCCGTTACGTTTCATACGCATGTGAAGATCTATTTCACCCATTGGATCCAAAAAACCAGGGTGTGTGCCTACCAACCCTTCTCCTCCATCGAATTCCCGTTTCTGATACTGGATTACGGCATTTTTATCACCGCCACCACGTCCCCAGAGTTTCAGTGTAACCCACTCTCCAGGACGGTCTTTTCGATCTTTGATCTTAGATGAATAAGCAGCCGGTCCCATAACCGTAGATGCATCTTTATAATCCATAATCAAGTGAGTGGCTATGTCAAAATCGCCTTTATGTTCCTGATAAAGACGATTGGTCGTATCATCGCCCCATAAATTTCGGTTCCTTTCTCCTTTAATATAGAGCCAACCTGGTTTTGTTTTACCAATATCCCATTCTTTTGGCTCGTCAGACCATTTCCAATTTTTATTTTGGAGTTTGTTTCCTTCAAATGGATCACCGAGTGATTCAGCTGCGTGGATTCTGGGTGTCAACAGACACACAAGGACACACACAGAAAAATAAAATGCGTTCATTTTCATTAGTTATTCTCCTTGAAAAATTAAAAGCGCAGTTACGAACAGGTAACTACGCTTTTAATAAAATTAGAATCCTGAACCCTATTTGTTCTTAATTTCGCCCCACTTGATGGCAAGTCGATTCTTGGGATTAACGGAGGTTGACTTAGAAGAAGCTTCGTGGAAATAATCGAATTCAGCCGTTAGTTTCCTCCCATCTGCCTCTGCATCTTCAGCAATACCTGCATAAATACCAACCTTGAGAGGGTCATTAAGCACATAATCGACCTTACCTACTGAAACCCAGTCGCCTTTGGCATTTGGCTTAAACCAAGACTCATAGGTGTTTCCGTCGCGCTTTACGCGGAGTGAAATCGGAATGATGCCGGCAGGGGGTATGTAATCCGGTTGTGTGCCAACAAGCCCTTCAAGGCCATCGTCTTCCCGACGCTGATACTGTAACACAGCATTATTGTCACCACCACCGCGACCCCAAAGCTTAAGGGTGATCCATTCCGGGTTACGACCTCCCTTATCCTTGGTTGTCTCTGATAGAATAAGGATCCCTGTTACCGTACTTCCTTTGGCATAATCAACAACCACTGTTGTTTCAACGTCAAATGATTTTTGGTCAGTCTCCTGATAGTAAAATGTTGCGTCAGCACCGCCCCAGACATTTGCATTGATACCGCCGACGACCTTCAGGTTACCATTATTAACTTCCCATTTAGCTTTTTTCGGATTATCGATTTTCCAGATAGTACCCAGCTTGGAACCATTAAAGTCGTCGCTTTGCAACTTAGCAAATAACGGACTTGCAATGGATAAAACAACGAACAACACTACTATCCTGAAAATCAAATTGGTACTTTTCATTACGATATTATTCCTACATTGATTTAATTTTGAGTGGTAAAACATTGGTTAGGATTTTAACATGAATGTTAATTATTTCTCAAGAATTATTTTAAAATTGCGGCTAATTCATAACTGCACCTAAATTTCGTTGCTCCATTAAGCTTCCGATTGTTTAATTTTGCCAATAAAAATAGACATAAAAACCCAGTTATCTGCAAATGCATCCTGAAAGATAATAACTATCGGTCTTGACATTTCAGTGACGGCATACTAAACTCCGAGATGTATCAGCAAGGACAATGGAACTCACAACTATAAGGCATTTCTATGCAGGATACCATGATCAAAAAAAGACCAAACCTGATCTATCTTTTTGCTGATCAACTTCGGTACCAAGCCTGCGGATTTGCCGGAGATCCATTTGCTCAAACTCCAAACATGGATCGACTGGCAAACCAAGGAATCAGTTTTATCAACGCAACTTCCTGTTCGCCTGTTTGCGCTCCGTATCGAGCTTCACTTTTAACAGGAAAATATCAAAGCAGCCACGGCCTGGTCATCAACGAACTTCGATTGAGTCCCAATCACCAGTGTTTTGGACACGTATTAACTGACCACAATTATCAAACCGCCTATATCGGCAAATGGCATCTTTGGGCAAACGAATTAGGTAACCATGACAAAGCCCGAAATGCCTTCGTACCTCCTAGTCCGTATCGGCTTGGCTTCGATGGATACTGGGCGGGCTATAACTTCAATCACAATTCTTACAATGCCTCCTACTTTAATAATACATGCCAACCAATTCCATACAAAGATTATGAACCCAATGCACAAACAGAAATGGCAATTGAGTTTATCAAGGACGTCTACCTAAAAGATGATCCCTTTGCCTTATTTCTTTCTTGGGGACCTCCCCATGACCCGTGGCATTCGGAAAATGTTCCTGCTGAATACGCAGATGTATTTAAAGATGTCGACATACCATTCCGTCCGAATTATTCTGCTGGACAAGATCCATATGCTGATACTTGGGGTAACATGGGAGACGATTACGCCAACAGACTTAAGGACGACATGCATGGATACTATGCACAAACAGCGAACATTGACTGGAATCTCGGCAAAATCGTGGAAGCTATTGAACAACTTGGGATTGTTGAAGATACAATTTTGGTGTTCACTTCGGATCACGGCGAAATGTTTGGATCACATGGCAGATGTGCCAAAAATATTTTCTATGAAGAAGCTTGCCGTGTCCCATTTCTGGTCAGGTGGTCGGGAGAAATCCCCCCTGAATCAACAACCGATACCTGTCTGAACACACCAGACATCATGCCGACAATCCTATCTCTAATGGATTTGCCTGTCCCATCAGAAGCAGAAGGCAATAACTTGAGTCATAGTGCTTATGGTCGATCAGGCTTTGAGCCAGATGCTGCATTTCTACAAGGTATGGGCACAACTGCTGCTTGGCGGAACGGAACAGAGTGGCGCGCATTGAGAGACAAACGTTATACCTACGCTGTTTATCGAAAGGACGGAAAAGAATACCTCTTCAATAATACCACCGATCCATATCAACTGACCAACCTTGCAGACAATCCATCCAGTAGGACTCAACTCAAACATTACCAGGATATGCTCGTTGAGCGTATGAGAGGTCTCAACGATATGTTCGAAAACTGCTGCTGGTATCGGGATCACTGGACAGTTGATCGAAATATCATTCGGGGGGCTAAAGGAGGATCTCATGATTTGGAGATGCTCACAGAGATCATTGGTCAACACTATCCATCTGAAGTTTTGGCTGAGTAAATTTGTTGTCAGAAGGATACCAAATGAGAATTAAGGAAATTCGATCCGCCGGCTTATATGGTGGGACTCCGGAAGGTGGATGGAGTGATGAGCTTGAGCAGGATGACTGTGTTCACACCTTGATTGCTGTTGTGACAGATGAAGGCTTAATTGGTTTAGGATCGGTCTTCACCAACCATCAGCTTGTTGAGGCTTCACTATCAGTTCTTAAACCGCTTTACCAAAATGAAAATGCTTTAGAACCAGAACGAGTAACAGAAAAACTTCGCCAGAACATGTTCTGGCTTGGCAGAGGCGGATCCATCACCCATACCATTAGTGGAATCGATATCGCTCTTTGGGATCTGCTTGGTCAAGCGACACAACAACCCGTGGGACGGTTACTCGGCGGGAGATTTAGGGATCGAGTAAAACCTTATGCTTCGTTACTAATAGAAGAACCTGCTAAATTGAGGGATAAACTCATCCAATTCAAAGAAAATGGATTCCGAGCTTTCAAAATCGGATGGGGGCAGTTTGGGCGTGAAAGTAGCCAAGTTGACGAAGCCATCGTATCCACTGCACGGGAAACCATTGGTCCAAACGATTGGCTGATGGTTGATGCGGGAGGCAGCGATGCTTTCTGGTCACAAGGATATAAATGGGCGGTTCAAACGGCACACATGCTGGCTGAATACGATGTCTATTGGTTTGAAGAACCCTTAAAACCGGATGCGCTCAAAGATTATGCCTTGCTTCGACAAACAGCCCCTCTGCCAATTGCAGGAGGAGAAGTACTGACCCGCCGCCAATCTTTCCAACCTTGGTTAGAAGAAGGAGCATTCGACATTGTACAACCGGATGTCACCAAAGTTGGGGGTATTACTGAATCGCGCCGTATTGCCTGGATGGCACAGGAGCATGGTGTCAAGTTCATTCCGCACGGTTGGAACACAGCTGTCGGCTTAGCAACAGATCTGCAACTGGCTTCAGCTTTCGCAGAAACGGATCTAGTTGAATATATTGCCAACTCCCCCTATGTCGACGGAATAGTAGCCCAACCATGGTCATTAGATGAAGATGGCATGCTTCCTATTCCGGATACGCCAGGACTGAGCGTCCAATTGGATCTAGATGCATTAGCTACTTATATCAGTGACACAGATTTTATCAACTGCTTAATCTAATTTCCCGGTTGATGGAATCAACAAAGTTAGCAATAAATCAACAAATTAAGGAAAAGAATCGGATGAAAAAAGACCAGCAACTACCGAACATCCTGTGGCTATGTACCGACCAACAAAGGTACGATACCATCCGCGCCCTCGGTAATCCACATATTCAAACACCTAATATTGATAGTCTCGTGGAAACTGGGGTTGCCTTTACACACGCGCATTGTCAGTCTCCAATATGTACTCCTAGCCGAGCTAGTTTCCTAACTGGAATGTATCCTTCTACTGTTCATGGATGTATCAATGGCAATGAAGTTTGGGATGATGCCGCCCCACTGATTACCAAAACCTTGGCTGATGCTGGTTATGATTGTGGTTTGGCTGGTAAATTCCACCTATCGGGCGCGCAAGGACGAATTGAACCCAGAGTTAATGATGGTTATCGTGTTTTTGATTGGTCTCACCATCCAGGTGATGACTGGCCTGAGGGTCATGCTTACATTGATTGGCTTAAGAACCAGGGTTACGATTACAAAGAACTAATGGATCAGCATGGTTATATTCCAGTGGAATGTCATCAGACAACTTGGTGCGCAAACCGAGCTATTGATTTCATCACCCAGTCTCGCCATACTCCATGGTTATTTAGCTTTAATTGCTTTGATCCGCACGCACCGTTTGATGCACCACAGGAATATGTAGATCGGTTCGATCTCGAATCGTTACCCGGTCCTCTTTTTCAAGCGTCTGATATTGAAGCGCAACGCTGTTTGTCTGACATCAGGTTTCAGACTGAATCAATCGATCCAGCAGACTTTAACGGAAAACTATATCAAGCACAGTACTGGGCCATGATTGAACTTATTGATCAAAATGTTGGACGAATTCTGCAAGCACTCGATGAAACGGGTCAGCGAAATAACACTATCGTCGTTTTCACCTCTGATCATGGTGATATGACAGGGGATCACGGCCTTCGCCTGAAAGGTTGCCGTTTCTATGAAGCCCTAGTACGTGTACCGTTAATTCTGTCTTATCCAGATCAATTCAAGCAAGGTTTGCAGAGCAGCGCGTTAGTGGAACTTGTTGATATTGTGCCGACGCTATTAGAAATTGCCGATCTGCCAATTCCAGAGACGATGCAAGGACAATCTCTCCTGCCGATCTTGACAGGCTCAACTAACGCCGATTACCATCGTGATTCTGTAAGATCAGAATACTGCAAAGTCTTATCTGGGACTGAGTCATACGCGACGATGATTCGGGATCAGCGGTATAAGTTAATCAACTATCATGGACATGAACTCGGTGAATTATTTGATTTGGAACATGACCCTGGTGAGTTTGATAATCTATGGACTAATTCAGACTACAGAGAGATACGATTCCGGCTAATGCAACAGAACTTTGACGCGCTCGCATTCGCTGTTGATATTGGATCGCCAAGAGTCTCGGGTTTTTAAGAAAAACAGTAAGAAATCTTGAAGAATCGTTTCACTTCAATATAATCAAAGAAAGTTGAAATCAGAGGCTTATCCATTAACTTTGAATCAGGAGATTATATGGGGAAAACAGTTATATCAATCAAAGGAGATATGTTTTTCATCAATAATAAACCAACATACGAAGGTAGAGTATGGCAAGGCAAAAAAATTGAAGGTTTACTCCTCAATTCCCGAATGGTACAAGGGATTTTTGACGACCTGAACCCAGAAACTGCTGACCGCTGGGTCTATCCCGACACAGGTAAATGGGATCCGGAACGCAACACGCAGGAGTTTTTGGATGCAATGCCGGATTGGCGAGCTTATGGATTACTTTGCTTTAACATCAATTTACAGGGTGGCAGTCCGGAAGGATATTCTAAAAATCAACCATGGCATAATTCTGCCGTAACAGAAGACGGCATGTTACGTCTGGATTATATGAATCGCTTGGAGAAAATCATGGATCGGGCTGATGAACTTGGCATGGTCGTCAATTTGGGAGTTTTCTACTTCGGTCAGGATCAGCGGCTTCTTGATGAGTCAACTGTAATTAAAGCTTTGGACAATACCATTGACTGGATTCTTGGTCACCGCTACCAACACGTTCTGTTGGAAATCAATAACGAATGTAACGTTCGATATAATCACCAGATTCTTCAGCCGGAACGGGTTCACGAATTGATCTCTCATGTTATTGAGCGAACAGAGGGATCTAACCGATTGCTAGTCAGTACCAGTTATGGTGGAGGAACTGTAGCTAAATCGAACGTTGTGCAAGTTGCGGATTATGTCTTAATGCATGGAAACGGTGTGAAGGATCCCGACCGTATTTCCCAAATGGTAGATCAAGTCAGACAGTTGCCTGTCTACACGCCTAAACCTATCATGATTAATGAGGATGACCACTTCAAATTTGATCTGCCGAAAAATAATATGCTGGCAGCAATAAGTAGCTATTGCTCATGGGGATATTTTGATCCTGGTCAGAATGATTACGAAGATGGATTTCAGTCTGTACCGACCCAATGGAAGATTAACACGCCGTTAAAAAAATCTTTTTTCAAAAAGGTTGGACTAGTTTCCGGAATGGAAACATAGATAAATGTTGATCTTTGGCATAGATTTGCAAAAGGAGAGCTCATTAAAGTTTCATTCGTACGCCCCTGTTGGATTTGGCGGTAACCATAGAATAAAAATGGATTTAGTACAAATTGGAGAGAAGTACTTTGGAAAACCGTGTTTATCAAATTGCCGTTTTGAAGGGTGATGGAATTGGACCTGAAGTTGTGGATGAATCGATTCGTATTATTGAAACGGTGGAGAATCATATTGGTCAGATTTGTCACTTCATACAATATCCGTGCGGAGCACAATGCTATTTGGATCAGGGTGATCCATTGCCTGAATCAACTCTGGAAGGATGCCGTCGAGCAGAAGCCATACTTCTCGGTGCGATGGGACTTCCAGATGTGCGCTGGCCTGATGGTACTGAAATGAGACCGCAGGTTGATCTGCGATTTAAATTAGATCTATATGCTGGAGTTCGCCCAATTTATCTGTATCATCCAAATCACACACCATTGAAAGGGATGGATACGGGTAATATCGATCTGGTGATTCTGCGTGAGAACGTGGAAGGGCTTTTTGCCTCTATGAATGCTGGAATTGAATTACGTGGGCAAGTAGCAGTTGATTCGATGGTCATCACTAGATCTGGAACAGAACGCATTGTAAAATACGCCTTCAAACTGGCAAAAGAGCGGAACAAATCTCCAATGAAGGTAACTTGCGTTGACAAAGCTAACATTTTTAAGTCAATGGCTTTCTTTCGGAGTATCTACGACCAAATTGCGCAAGATTATCCAGAAATCACACGTGATTATGCTTATATTGATGCGATGACATTGTATCTGGTACAGCGACCTGACACGTACGATGTCATCGTTACCGAAAATATGTACGGAGATATTCTCTCCGATCTGGCTGCGGGTTTAGTGGGTGGAATGGGGATGGCTCCTTCGGCAGATATTGGTGAGGATACCGCCGTATTCCAGCCTTCGCACGGTACTGCACCGGATATAGCTGGTCAAGGTATTGCGAACCCGGTTGGGACTATCCTCTCAGTCTCCATGATGCTGAAATGGCTAGGTCAACGCTATCATGACCAACGAACTGAACACGCGGCAAACCTGATAGAGGCTGCGGTACGCCAAGTAATGGAGACACCAGATGTTGGAACCCCGGATCTTGGAGGACAGTTGAGTACAACGGAACTAGGGAAGAAAATCGCCGATCATCTGAATACAATATTCTAAACCTTCGATGAGCGTTGTTTCGAGTTTGCTTTCAAAGGTGGTTATCAATAGTCATACTATGATGTTGCCAGGTAGAACACTGCAGAATTCTACCGAGTAATATTTTATTCCCCCTCAATTAGACTTTATCTTGTTTTCCCAATGCATAGATCCATAAGTAACTTGCCAGGGGAGATGGCAAATCGGGAGAAACCGAAGACATACGTTCCAAATGGAGATAAAGGAAGTACCTGAGTACCCTGAAGACATGTGAAGATATGAAGTCCTAAAAGGCTCAATCTTAAGCCTAATAAAGTTCTGTTTAACCGAATACATCTAACATTGGTTTACTCGTGTCTTTAGTGCAGTAGCAAGACCGATGCGGTCAGATTTTCTGTGGATTTCTACGGTCTATCACTCTACCTCATCCAGTAACCGTTGCTGTGGCGTGCCCGCCAGACTCCCTCCATTTTCTTTAAACGCCTTCAGGTTAATCTCTTCAAGCATAAAGGTATCTTCCTTTCGAATCGCATTGAGCACTGTCTCTCCTCGACTCTCCATTACTGCGCGTTCATCGTCAGGCAAACGTGCCACCCATCGTGGGAACTGACCATTCGTCCCCATCTTCGTATGGTCAGTTGGGGGACGTCCAAAGTTTCTCAGTACCCCATTTTCATCCAGAGAATCCTCAAATCCGTGGGCCACTTCCCAAGCAGTCAACTTGGCCTTCATCGCATCCGCACGCCGGCTATCTTCAGCATTCACTTTACCCAGCAACAAATTATTCAACTCTTGCGGATCATTGTCCAAGTCAAGCAACTCCTCCCAACCATCGGCCATCCAGTAATTGTATTTCCATCTATGCCCGCGAAGGGAAAGCCATCGACTCGCCCCATGCCCGATCTCAACCACATAATCTTCTCGCTTCTGCGCCAACCCACCGCCTTCGCATCCCAACAGGGAAGTGCCCAGTAGCGCTGGTTGGCCAGGGTAATCCACCTCGGCCAATTCTAGCATCGTCGGCATGAGATCCAGCAAACTCACCAGATCTTCATTCACTGCGCCAGCGGCAAATCGACTGGGCAAGCGCGCCAGCATAGGCACCCGCACGCTCGCCTCAAATGGGCTGTTCTTC
Source organism: Candidatus Poribacteria bacterium (assembly GCA_012963885.1). Lineage (GTDB taxonomy): Bacteria > Poribacteria > WGA-4E > WGA-4E > UBA9662 > UBA9662. The sequence continues at coordinate 12,222 of DTUY01000110.1, forward strand.
TGCCACTGTCCATGATCGCCCAGCATTTCACCGTGATCCGATGCAAATACCACCAACGTATTCTCCGCCAGACCCAATTCATCCAGCGCTCTTAAAATTCGCCCTATTCCCTTGTCAATCAAACTGATGTTCCCACTATAAAGCGCCTTCACTCGCTGCAAACGCTCGGATGGCGCGTACCCCATATCCGCAAAATTCACCATCCCACGCTTCTGCGGCGGAATGGTCTCAATATCTCGGTCGTAATTGATCGGCAACGGCATATCCTCACTTTCATACATACTTGCAAACGGCTCTGGAGGATTCCATGGTGGATGGGGCGCGATCCAGCTCGACCAGCAGAAAAACGGCTTATCACGATTGTAGCGCAAAAAGTCAATAGTGCGATCCGCCACCCACGTACTACCATGATGCTCTTCCGGAATCACTGATACTTGCGGCAGATGGTAGAGCAGGTTGCGCACACCGTGCACCTCTCGCTTGTGCCCATATCCCTTTGCCTTCAAATACATCAAATACTCATCGTCTTGCTGATAATCCGGAATCTCCTCCATCAATTCCATCCGGTGGAATCCATGGTGGCGCCGAACCGGACGAAAATGCATCTTGCCGATCGCTTGGGTACGATATCCTACAAACCCTAGCAACTGCATCAATGTATAATGCAAAGGATCTGGATTTGGCACATTGTTTGCAAACCGACTGTGCGTTGCACACCGCAAACCTGTCATAAAGGAATGCCGCGCTGCCATACATACTGGCACTGGTGTTACACACTGCGAAAACCGCGTGCCCTCTGCCGCCAAGCGATCCAACCCCGGCGTTTGAATCCATGGATTCCCCGCACACCCCATATAATCGGCTCGCATTTGATCGACCATCATAAACAGAATATTCGACGTTCCCGCTACCTTTTCCGCAGGCATAACCCGCTCCTTTAATTGAAAAATGCCATAAGTTCAGCATATCAAAGGTGGAAGAAAATTACAACAGACATAAAAAATTGCTGCGAGGAGGTTAGAGAGTTGACAATGAAACCCAAAAACCGTCTAAGGAATACTTGAGATAAAAGGCCCCAGATGAGGTAGTAAATGGTGCTTTAATTCACTTTCGTTCATCATCTACTAATAGTCATTTCTTTTAGCTTTCTAGAACAAGCTGATTCTCACTTTTGGAGATTTTAACCCTGTCGACTATAATTGGGATGCACTCATATCATCCAGAAGATGATAATTCTGAAGCGATTAACTCTGAAAGAGGGATCTAATGAACAAAGAAAAAAACATACCATTGATCGGTTACACCGACCAGCTCTCAGTTCGGCCCGGTGAATCACTGGAATTCAAAATCAGTTGCAGTCTCGACCAACCGTATTGCGCTAGTCTCATACGGATCATTTGTGCTGATCCGAACTCGAAGGGGCCGGGAACAATCGAGCAGGACATCAACGGGAATTTCGCCGAGGAATATCCTTCTCGGAAGCAGGAATTTTTCCCCGGATCCTACGGCTTAGTTTCAAACCCAACACCGCTGAACCAGTTGGTAAGCTTCACTGTTTATGCAAAAATCTGGCCGACGACGCCTCTGAAGGGACAACAGGTCATCATCTCCAGCCTGAATGAAGATGAAAAATGTGGATTTGCCCTTAAAATTAATCAGGAAGGTCAACTGACTGCCATGGTAGGGGACGGACAACGATTGAATCAACTCTGCCTGAATACAAGCTTGAAAGAAAGAAACTGGTACCAAGTATGGATGAGTTTTGATTCCAGTTCTGGGATGCTACAAGCAGGACAATCGATCATCACTACCAGCCAGAAAGGAGGAAACACAGTCGCCCGACGAGACAATTACTCTTTTCAACCGGCTAGCGCAGATTGTTGCCTGGGTATCGCTGCTCAGGCAGGCAACAAAGCAAAGGAACATTTCAACGGAAAACTTGAAGCACCGGGAGTTTTCAATCATGCTCTGTCAGAGGATGAGATGAAACAATCCTTCGATGGAAACCCGTCACCGGGATGGGTAGCACACTGGGACTTTTCACAGAAAATGCCAACTTCCAGGATCATCGACATCGGTCCCAATAGGTTGCACGGAGAACTGATCAATATGCCAACACGTGCCATGACTGGTTCCAACTGGACAGGCCGTGAGATGTGTTGGCGACACGCGCCTGATGAATATGGAGCTATTCATTTTCACGACGACGATATCTATGACTTCAAATGGCAAACCGATTTTCGATTCACGGTTCCTGAGGATTTACCTAGCGGGATCTATGCTGTCAAGCTAGAGTGTGGAGAACACCAAGACAAAATTCCTTTTTTTGTGCTCCCTCCACGAGGAAAACGGACTGCCAATCTGTGTCTTCTGATTTCGACCTACACCTACACCGTATATGGTAACCATGCCCGTCCGGATTTTCAGGATAGTTGGCGGGATCGAATTCGGGATTGGGGAGCCTATCCGCACAATCCAGTTGACTACCCGCAATATGGACTTTCCACCTACAATTTCCACAGCGATGGAAGCGGGATCTGCTTTGCCTCACACCAGCGGCCATTGATGAATTTGCGTCCAGGATATTTGACGTTTGGGGAAGGCGAGGGATCCGGATTGCGGCACCTTCAGGCCGATTCTCATTTGATTGCTTGGCTTGAAACTAAAGGATACCATTACGATCTGATTACCGACCAAGAACTGCATCAGGAAGGTTTGGACAGTATCAGAGACTATCCCGTGGTATGTACCGGATCTCATCCCGAATATCACACGCGGGAAACCCTCAACGCCTTACAGGGCTACCGAGACCAAGGTGGTCGTTTGATCTATCTGGGCGGCAACGGTTTCTACTGGCGAGTGGCACTTTCGACGCAAACACCGGGAATGATTGAGATTCGCCGTGCCGAGAGCGGGATTCGAGCTTGGGCGGCAGAGCCAGGCGAATACTACCATGCCTTTGATGGCGCTTACGGAGGCTTGTGGAGGCGAAACGGTCGGCCCCCGCAGAAACTGGTGGGAATCGGTTTTTCCGCCCAGGGAAAATTCGAAGGATCCTATTACCGCCGAACCCCCGAATCGAAAGACCCGCAAGTTTCTTGGCTCTTCGACGGTATCGAAGATGAGATACTGGGTGATTTTGGGCTCAGCGGAGGTGGTGCCGCTGGTTTCGAACTCGACCGTGCGGACACACGCTTAGGTACACCTGATGATGTCTGGGTTGTTGCTCGGTCCGAAAATCATCAGTCAAGCTTTGTCTTGGTACCTGAAGAGCTATTGACACATATCACCAATTGGCCGGGGGAAGAAGAGGAGAAGCTAATTCGGGCAGACATGGTTTATTTTCAGACCCCCCAAGGAGGTGCCGTGTTTTCTACTGGTTCCATCACCTTCTGCGGTAGCCTGCCATGGAACAATTTCGAGAATAACATCTCACGCTTGCTGAGTAACGTGCTGAATCGATTCCTGTCCACGACGTAAATCTGAAACAGCTCCTTAACGCTAGCACCAGTCATATGTTCTCGAGTATGCGCTGTCTCATTCCCCTTCTCGTCGGGGCCGTACCAAAGTTTCGCCGTCGGTTTCGATCAACGGGCGATTGTAGATATACGGGGGTTCCAACACCGCTTGCTGGGCTTCGGTCAATTCGGAAACCCATTCCGGCATCTGCATCTGGTACACTCCACCGGCATAGTGAAGGTACTTCGGTGTATAACGGTAGAATGCCACACGTCTCTCGTGCGCTGCACGCCAAGGCAGAACACCATGGCTTGTCGCTTCGTTGAAGATGACCAAATCTCCTGCCTTCGCCGGAATGTTGAAGACAATCTCCTGGTTGGTTTCCCACATCCGAATGTCGTCAGGACAGGGGAAATTGGCTTTGTGGCTGCCAGGAATTACACATAACCCACCATCACCAGGATTGACGTCAGTCAGGTAGTATTCACAGACGATTAACCCACATCGCATCCTATTGTTCTGGTAAGCGTAGAAGCGAGAACCATTGAATGTGACGTTGCCCGAGCCATGAATGCCCATTCCTTGACATCCGGTTGTGGCAGTAAGAATATCAACGGAATGATCCAGTTTCCAGCCTCGACCCAGCAAGGTGTTGAGGTATGGAATAACCTTGGGATGCGCAAGTAGATGGCGGAAAGGCTGACACCAGGGATCTGGCCAAGTTAGCATGCCATCGTAATGCCAGAAAGGTCCAAACTCACCGTCGAGTGGCGTTCCATCCAAATCTGCCCTTGGATGTTCAAAGCGTTTATCTGGATTGGCATCAATGGCCTGGTTGAGGACGGAAACCTCAGTATTTGAGAGAAAATCCCTGACCACCAAAAAACCTTGAAGATCGAAGAGGTACTTCTCTCGATCGTTCATGGTAACAAATTCTACTTGCTCGTTTATAGCTATCATCCCCCATATCGGTAATTTTTGCGAATTTTGGTTAGCCGCTAGTATTTTCACACAGATCACCTTCCTGATTTTCTTGTTGCAGATGAGGCAAAATCGAAAGAGGTGAGGCTACTAATGTTCCGGCATCAACTGGCAGAACGACACCTGAAATCCAACGCGATTCATTGCTAGCTAAAAACAGTGCTACCCAAGCCACATCCCAAGCAGAGCCTTCTGTGTCTAAAGGCCCTGCTCGACGACACAAGTTACGTGCCTCATCCGAGATATGATCTACCAGTAAAGCGTAAATGTGTCCCAGCGTAATAGCGTTAACACGAATATTATCCCGTCCGTGGTGAACAACCATATTTCTGGTGGTGGCGTTAACGCCACCTTTGGCCGCGGCATAGGAAATGTTGGTTCTCCAACCCGCCCGAGGGCAACCACAGAAGAAACATTAATAATGGAGCCACCTCCCGCCTCAATCATCTGAGGGATGGCGCATTTGCTGGTCAGGGTCGAGTAGATACGCCTGCCAGAGAAACAATAGGTACAGAAGGCGTCATTGTTACCCCGGTTTTGTCGACACGCGCACCCACGGACGCACAGTTTATGCAGGTTTGCTTGGTACACTTGCTTGTTGGCACTATATCACTACGGTTATCTTAGGAAACTGCGGTGTAACTTTTGTCCCATCAAGTTAGATAATCACAGCATTTTGGCAAAAATGTTGGGACTAGGACAACAGCAAAA
>DTUY01000110.1:17472-31749 GCA_012963885.1 Candidatus Poribacteria bacterium
CGTCATCAAAACAGTCGCTCTGTATCACCGTTCCTATCAATTAACCTCTCGACGGTTCAACCATTTCCTGACGTGATTGACGGGAGATTTCAGCTAAGTGATCCTGATTGGCCAGCGCCTGTTCCAGATGACGCATTCGTTGCGGGGACGCATTTTGCAACATGGCTTCACCGTAAACCGAATCGACCCAGAAGCGAGCGAAGGCACTAATTTCGTCTCGCAATATCGGAAGTTGATCTTCAGTGTGCCGTGGCGAGCAATTGATAGTGAACATACGTCTGTGATTACCACCCCCCCAACTGCTGTGTTTGGTACCTTGGTGAAACACAATCACATCACCTGGCTTGGTTTCGACTGCCATAGCCGGTACTCGACTGCCAGAAACACCCCAATTCTGATCCGAGTTTCTGATATGCTCCTGCAACGATTCAGCGTATTGATCACCGTACTTGTGACTGCCGGGAATAACTCGAATGGCACCGGTATCCTGTGCCAACACATCGAGATAAAGTGCTAGTTTATAGTAGACAATCGGACGCGGCCAGCCACCATCTGAGTGCCATCCTGTATCACCGACGTAGTAATTACCGTCACTGCCAAGATAGTTGTAATCGTCACCCAGCAAGCTAACAAAGATGCCATCGATCCGTGGATCGTCGATCAAACTGGAAAGATACTCGTTCTGATCAATGAATGGCACGATACAAGAACGGGCGGTTCCATCGTGGGTGTGTCCGCTATGCCCACTGCCATGATTGGCCCAGACAAGTTCGAATTCCTCGACAATACGGTCAATCCGATCGTCCAGTAATCCAGACAGGTGGAGATACCCAAAAGTATCCATAAACGAAAGCTGTTGAGAGGAAAGTTGCATTTGATCCAATTCCTTTGTTTTTTTGTTGGTTGAGGATTCATTTTGGAAATGGTACAGGCTTGGCGTCCTCTACCATCACGCTCCAATCTGCCAACCGTAATCTAAGTTTAGCCACAATTTCTTGGTTTGGAGATAGGTCAACCACGTTCTTCAATTCCCATGGATCGTTGACCAAATTGTAAAGTTCGTCCTGATCCCCCATGGGGTCGTGCACGTATTTCCACTCCCGTGTTCGTACCATTTTACGACGACCTTCTGCTTCTCGCCATTGCAAAGACTGCATCAATGTCTGTCTCCCCCATGGTCGGGATAACTGTTCCAGATCTGATAGACGAAAGGGTGGCCCACCGGCACCATACTCAGAAAAAGCTGTTTCCCGTGGTGGTGTCGAGGTAACCGTTGGAAGTGGCTGTCCCTGCATAGTTGGTGGCACCCCGATCCCCTGAAGTCGCAACAACGTGGGTACGATGTCGATTAGGTTCACCATGCTGTCGTCCCTAAGACCTGCGGCGATCTCACCCGGACAAGAAACGATCAACGGTACCCGCGTCAGACAATCGTAGAAGACGCCGCCTTTGCACTGCATCCGGTGTTCACCCATGAAATCGCCGTGATCCGAACAAAAAACGACAATCGTATTTCCCCTCAGATCAAGCGCTTCCAAAGCGTCAAGGATCTGCCCGAGTCCATCATCAATGAAACGTACCATTCCGTAATAGACGGCCATTAAACCGTACACATCGTCCAGGTCATCCTCTGTCACATTGAGCATCTGGTACAGAACACGGTTGCGTTCGGGGGTGCGTTGATCAAACTCATCCTCTGACCAAGGCGGCAGATCTATCTTCTCCGGTGGGAACATGGCGGCATATTGTTCCGGTGCCACCCATGGTTCGTGTGGGTCAGGAAAAGAGACCCACAGGGCAAAGGGGTCATCCCGATGTTGTTCTAGGAAACGGACGGTTTGGCCCGCTATCAGGCCGGTGGAATAATCTTCTAGCGGGTAATCCGACACGGAGTAACTGAAACGTGGGTTTTGTGGCTTCATGGACCGTCGGAGTTGATGGGCGGCATGGATACCTTCAATTGGACGAAACCACTCCATCCCCCGGCAGGCAGGATTCGGGGTCAATCCACCATGCGAGATTTCGCACCAGGTATCGAACAAGGCCAAGTCATTCGAACTTTCAAAACAGTGGTTTTTGCCGATCAAGCCGATCTGATAATCCGCCTCTTTCCAGATTTGGAAGGCATGGATGGCATCGGACGGCATCAACGTCTGATTTCGTCTGGCACCATGCGAATGGGGGAACTGCGAGGTCCAAAATGAGACTCGAGCTGGTGCACACAACGGGTGCGGCGTAATAGCGTGTTCAAACAGAACACCCTCTTGGGCCAACCGTTCCATGTACGGCGTCTGACAAAACGTGTTGCCGTAAAGATGACTGGCGGTTGCTTTTTGCTGATCGGTCATTATCACTAATACATTAGGTCGGTCTTGCCTAGACATTTCCCTGATCCTTACCAGCGAAACGAATGCGGACCGAAGTCCGCCTGATAATAGGGAACAATCACCCGGCCGGGAAGCGAAGTCTCATCAATTTGTGTCCGATCCTGATCAGTAATCTCGACCTCAACTGCACCCAGATTCTGCTCTAGCTGTTCCATGGTTCGAATGCCGACAATAGGACTGGTAATTCCCGGTTGCTGTGCGCACCAAGCCAACGCCAACTGACCAGGCGTACATCCTTTCTCACTAGCTATAGCGGTTACCGTCTCCAACAGATCATAAGCTGTATCCGAAAACAAATCTGATTTCTGGTCTGCGTTCGAGTATCGTGCATCTGCTGGGTGTTCTTGGTTGCGCTGGTACTTTCCAGTCAAGAATCCTCCCGCCATCGGGGACCAAGGAATCAGCGCTAGTCCATAGGTTTGCGCCATCGGCACCAATTCTCGTTCGATACGTCGATCCAGCAAATGGTATGGCGGTTGTTCACAGATGAAACGATTGACCCCCAGTTCTTTCGATACCCACAACGATTCCATGATTTGCCAAGCGGCAAAGGTACTGCTCCCGATGTAACGGACTTTGCCAGCCTGAATTAGATTGTCCAAGGCTCTAAGTGTTTCGTCAATTGGCACCTCTGAACTGGGTCGGTGGATCTGATAGAGATCGATATAATCAGTTTGTAGCCGTCGCAAAGATGCCTCGCACTGTTCTATGATATGACGTCGGCTGTTACCTTGCGCATTGGGATCATCATCATCCATGCGGAAGTGGACCTTGGTAGCCAGCACAATACGCGAGCGTTTTCCGTTACGCTGAAGTGCCTTGCCAACCATCTCCTCGCTAACGCCACGAACGTACGTATTGGCCGTGTCCAAAAAATTGATGCCGGCGTCGATAGCTCGGTCAATAATATCCATCGAATCTGACTCGTCGGTTTTACCACCAAACATTAAGCATCCCAAACACAACATGCTGACCTTAGTTCCGGTTCGACCGAGACTCCGATATTCCACTGATATTCCTCCTGTTTTTTGCCAACCTCATAGTTGGCATGATATTGTCATTTCCTCACGGCACCCATGTTTTCGCCAACTCGGCATATCTTTCCGCCTGGGCAGGAATATTGATACCCACCTCTGCCGACCAAGCTTCGATAATTCTGTGATAAACAGGTCCCGGCTTGCCATCGCCAACAGGCTGAAAGTTAAATTGTGTGACGGGCATCATACAGATGGTGGTGCTACTCCACCAAGCCTCATCAGCTGAACGCACATCATAAGGTTCAATGTTGGCCTGATGAACAGGTATATTTTCTTTGACCAACAGTTCCAAGCAAGCCTGCCGCGAGACACCTCTCAGAATATTATGGGGTTTGGGTGTGAAGACCTCTCCGTCTCGAACCATAAAGAAATTGTTGCCTGTTCCTTCGGTAATGAATCCATGTTCATCAGTCAAAAGGGCCATGGCACCTTCTTCCATTCGGTTAGCTTGAAGATCAGCAATTTTATAGAAAATTCGACTTCTGTTCTTGGCCTTCGGATCAATATAGCGGGAAGGCACTGATTGCTGTGGTGTAACAACAAAATGCGACCCTGTCTGATATTGGCTGGCCAGACTACCGATGTGACGAACAAGAGGAAAGATGTTGATCGAAACAATGGGAGCTGTTCCTTCTCTGATGATGTTTTCATAGAGCGACAGTCCACCGCGAGTGACATCATGCATGATTTGAAAGTCGAGATTGTCCAAGGCAGGCAGATTGGCCTTAATCGTTTGATGAGTTACATCTTCCATCTGGTCAATCGTTAACCCACAATCGATTTCCACGTAGCGCATCGACCCGTAGAGTCGATCCAGATGTTGGCGCAGGCGATACGGTTCCTGGTTGAAGGATCGCGTCATCTCAAAAACCATGTCGCCGAACATCACCGCACAATCGAAAATGGAGATTCGCGCTTCACTTTCAGGAATAAACTCTCCATTGAAATAAACAAGTCGTTGAGGCATCGCGATTCCTCTGATCCAACACGTTAAATTTGGATAAATCTCGTTTTTATTATTATTTAAGTCATCGATATTGCAGATTTTTACCATTATACCGAACTGCTGGTCAACGTCAACCAGAAAAGATGTCACGAATCGCGGTGACCTTTAGAATGCATTGCTCAAAAGATCCGTCCCTGCTAAAATGGGTGTTAGTGACTGAATCAGGAGATATTAGCGTGAAACCGGTTGGACAACTACAGTATTTTAAGTCGAAGGTGGATGATAAACTATACCCATACGCGGTTTGTGCCACCGATACCAGTGACGATCCAAAACCACTAATTGTAGAAATCAGCCCCGGTGCCTGGGGAAATCTCTCGGCTGCTGTGGCCCGAACCGAGACCCTCATCAATATGGCACAGGAACACGGCTCTGCCTGTGTAGCACTTCGGCCTACAGGCAGAGGCAACGGATCTGTCTACCAGAACTATGGCGAAATTGATGTTCTAGAAGCTATCGAGCATATTGCCACCATCTATGCTATTGATCACAACCGCATTACTGTTACCGGCGCATCGATGGGTGGGGCGGCCACCTGGTACCTGATCTCCCACTATCCCGACCTTTTCGCTGGAGCGGTGCCGTTTTGTGGATACTGTGATCATCAGCTATGGGAAAAACCGGGAGGATTGACCTTCCATATGCACCAGTGGGAGGAAGCATCATGGAAATCGAGGTCGGCTGCTTTCACGGTTGAGAATCTGCGCCATACGCCAGTCTGGATAGTTCATGGCGAGTGGGATCGTGCCGTTGGTGGTGGCGTACCAGTCGAGCATTCCCGGCAGATGGCTAAGAAGTTAGCTACCCTCGGTTATACGCACAAATACACTGAAGTGCCGGAAACCGGCCACGGTTGTCAAACTCTGGAGATATGGAAACAGACCACTGCCTGGTTACTGGAACAAAGAAAAGAGCGCTATCCCAAGCAGGTTTCGCTGGCAACCTACAGTTTGCGTCATAACCAGTCGTATTGGGTAACCATTGATCAATTAGAAGTTTATGGCCAACGTGGTCTGGTCGAGGCGAAACTGGCAGATAGTGTTCTGCAGGTGCAGACGGAAAACGTACGTACCCTCTCTATCGGTCCTATCGACCACCAGCATCTTATTGATCTGTCACTTGACGGTCATATTATCGAGTCGGTTGATCTGCAAAAACAAGAACAGTTTCAACGAGATCAACGAGGAGACTGGACAATAGGCCCATTTAATCTGTTCGGTCAAAAAAGGCCCCAAAACACCGGGCCGATCAGCGATCTGTTTTATGATGGGTTATTGCTGGTACCCGGTACAATCGGCACAAAAGAAGAAAAGTTTTTCAATACCTGGGTAGCAGACAACGCAGCTACGTACTTCCGCACACGAAATGGAGGTGTCCATCGTGGTGGGATTATGGGGGAAAACGAAGTGGAGATCCCTGTTGTTCCTGATACCGAACTGAATGACACCCATCTGCAAGAGAAGAATCTACTACTATATGGCACTTACGCTTCCAACGCTGTTCTAGCTGCATGGGAGGGAAAATTACCTTTGACTTTTTCTAATCAGGCAATCCATATTGGTGGAAAGTCTTATACCGGGGACCGAGTAGCGATTTTGGCTGTCTTTCCACATCCCGATCATCCGCACCGCTACGTGGCCATTCACGGAGGAGTCAGCCCAGATGCCGTTACCTGGGGCAGCCATCTGGATATGCAACTGTTACCCGATTATATCGTCTATTGTGGTGGGGAAACCCTCGATTGGGGGTTCTGGTCAAACGAGTGGGACTTTTAAAATTATTCGCCAACAAATTATACGACTAAAAGGGAATCCGCCTTATGATAGAGTTTGTACCCATTACCACAGAACAACAAAAACAATTTGACCAAAAAGGTTTTCTGATTATTCGCCAAGCTATTAGAGAAGAAATTATTGCCAAACTGACGGCAGCCGGAGACAGACTGATTGATAGTGACCTAATTACAAACCGACAGCAACGCGAAGATGGACGTTATGATGGGTTCCGCAATTGCGTTACCTTAGATGACTCCTTTATACCGTTGATCACACATCCTACTATTCTCCCTCTGGTAGTTCAACTACTGGGCGCAAATCTGCATCTGATGACTTCACACCTGATTTATAAATCGCCCGAAATACTGGGAACCCCACCCACACGCCGTTCGCCAGGCTGGCACAGAGACTATTATCAGGCGATGAATGACCTTGGGCATTACAGTATCCCACGAATTGTGTTGAAATGTGCCTACTACTTGACCGATCTAAGCCAACCTAACTCTGGAGCAACAATGGTTGCGCCTGGTAGCAATCAATTAAAAGAACCGATGGAGATCCCGGCTGATCAGGTGGATCCAGTGAGTGCTGTTGAACCATCGCTTCATCCCGGAGACTGTCTAATTTTCGAAAATCGGACTTGGCATGCTGGTGCGGCAAACCTGACGAACCGTATTCGAAAAGCTGTGATGATAGGTTACGGATATCGTTGGATCATGCCCATGGATTTTCGGCAACAGGAACAGAAATTTGTAGAGAAATTGAATCCTTTAGAACGTTACCTAGTGGGAGAGTCTTACGACGATGTAAAAACTTTTCAGGTGGATGGCGGTTCCAATCCTCTCAGGGATTGGTGTCAACAATATGGTGTCCCTCTAACACGTCATGTCACCGGATGAACAGAGCACATAACGATGGTTACTTCCAGTTGATCTGTATGGTTATGCCCAGGCATTTCTCAGTCTAATCCGCTTGCAGAGAGAATTCCCTTGTTCATTGCCCAATCCGGATAGTAATTGTAGATATCCACTCCCCGACATGGATATCCCAAAGGCTGTGGGGGCACACGAAACGGCCCCGCAATGCCTGTCATGATACTAGCCACGTATTTCAGACCAACAGAACGGAGCAGACGAGCAGAGGGAACATTCCAAGCTGCTGTAGTAGCATAAATCAGCCGACTGTGCGAAAGTGTCCATTGACCAGCCGCACTTACCACTGCCCGACCTAAGCCACGACCTTTAGCTTTAGGCACAACATCTATACCAATCTCCCAAATTTCATTGCTCACCAGACTAACTGAAGCCAAAGCCACAAGTTGGCCAACCTCAAAAATGGCAAACCCGCTAATAACTTGGTCAGGAAAACAATGCCAGAAAAGATCAGGATCAGCGTGTCGCGAGATTTCATCAGCTTCAAGCTGGATGGGACGATCGTCACTTACCGGTTGAAAAGAACCACTGTCGCCAACAAGTAACCAACTCGGTCCCCACACCCCAACTCCATCAGCTAATGTAATCCGAGAAAGCTCGTAAGCGCCAAAGGTAGAAAACAACTGGCCGGCAGACAAATCAGCAATTGACAGTTTAAGTGCGTTAAGCCACTCTAATCGAGTGGTAATGACTCCTTTCTCTCCAACCCTAATAGCCCATAGACCGCTTTGATCTTTCTGACGCGGAGGTGTGCTATATACCGATACCGGATCGGCACTGGCAGAATCGATTGAGGTACCCAGTTGATTATCTAACCATGGTTGTAGAAGGTCAAGATGATGTGAATTTGGCAGATCCATTATTCTTTGATTCTATGACGGATCGCGTAAGCTGTCAACGCAAATACTTAAAGCATCTATTTTACCTGAACTAAAACCATGATACAATTTGGTTCAAGATGAGACCAATCCGATTTGGAATAGGTTAAACCGTTGGCGTGGCTACTAATAATCATTCATAATAACAATTGAAAGTCACCCCCGATTATCTCCTTGAAAATTTATGTCTATAGGAAAACAGGAATTGACGAACACTAACTTTCAACAAGATGATTAGCGTCGGAACCAGCTGAACATTGTATTGTATTTGCCCCTTTCATCTCACTTCCCCAAAGATGAAAATCTGATCGATGGTGATAACAAGCACTTCCTAGTTTTTCCTGCTCTAAAGATCGGTGAATTACTCACAATCTGGAACCAGAGTAGTTTGCGAAGATCATGACGATAACCATACCGTCACCACACATAGTTGTCATGGTAAACGATGATCGGAACTGGAGTTAATTGTTGGAGCTAAACAGACGACAGAGATCAGAACTTATAGCAGCCTGACAGAGCATGAAGGGAAACGGGTGTTATGGAATCCTGATCGTAAGTTTTATTTTTTGGAAAATACATTATGGAGGCACTGCTAACCGATTTGGTTGTAGAGGACGAATCTTAAAATCGAAATTAATGGGTTCTGTCGGAAAATCTTGAACCCAATTTAATTTAACGAGGATAATCTAATAAAACATGAAAATCGAACGTATTGAAGACATCAATTTACTTTACCAATATCCTGAAAATGATAGATTCCAATATGCGGGTGGCATTTGTACCAACCGTCTGACAACACTAATTCTGGTTCATACCGATACGAATCATGTCGGAATTGGTTCTGTCTATTCACACCCATCTTTGATCCATCTCATCATTCGCGATCAACTTAACCCGCTACTGATTGGAGAAGATCCGCGTAATGTGGAAGAGCTGTGGAAGAAAATGTACGGTTTGACGTTGTGGTATGGCCGCAAAGGTGTGGCGATGTCAACTTTAGGTGGTGTGGATACTGCACTTTGGGATCTTCGGGGTAAGTCGGTTGAGAAGCCCGTTTGGGAACTTCTTGGTGGTGAACGAAAAACCTGTCCGGCCTATGCCAGCGGACTACTTTGGAAAGAGGTTGAGAAGCTGGCCGAAGAAGCAGGTCAGTATATCGAGAAAGGGTTTCGGAGAGTCAAGATGCGATTGGCTCGTAGCGAAGAATATGATACCTCGGCCATTCTAGCTGTCAGAAAAGCAATCGGTATGGATCACGATGTGATTGTCGATGCTTCGATGCGGTATCATTTTGAACTTGCTTGTAGAATGGGGGATTTTCTGAAGGAACAGAAAGTTTTTTGGTACGAAGAACCTTTTGCACCAGAGGATATCGATTCCTACACTGCACTACGTCAAGTTGTAAGAGTTCCGATTGCGGGCGGCGAAAATGAGTTTGGCCTACAGGGGTTTCGTGAGATGATTCGGGCTAAAGCGTTAGACATTGTTCAGCCAGATGCTTCACGGTGTGGAGGGATTAGTGAAGCATGGAAAATAGCTAAAATGGCGGAAGAATCCGGCCTAGGAGTTGCAACCCATTCCTGGAACGACGCTGTCGCCATCATAGCTAATGCACATATGGTGTCGGCTGCGCCCAATGGTATCACCGTTGAAGTTGATCAGATGAACAACCCTTTTGTCAACGAACTGCTAGTCGAACCACTGCAGATTGAAGATGGAGAGTTACAATTAAGTCATGCACCAGGGTTAGGTATCCAATTGGACCTAGAGGTCATCGACAAATTCCGTATGGGAGATCCGTTGACTATCCCTGATGGCGTCTACTCAGACATGACGTTCGGTAAATCATACTTCCCGGAACCTATTGGTTATGAAGAAAGATAGAAACTACCAAGAATTCCAATGCTTTTTTCAGAGTCCCCCTATGTTGGTAAGACAATTCATTGGCGCTAAATCCCGGCGTAGACTACAAGTTTAGTCGCAATGATCAATGCGAACAGTTCCGTCTTCCTCTACCATTAATGGTTTCACTAGTCCGCCGTGATGGACTCCTGGCCCATACATAACCGCACGTTGCTCTTCGGTCATATCTGCTACGAGATCTTCCCCCCACCATACCTCAGGCTTATATAAATCTTTAGACGGAACTCCACGGACAGAACTCTGGGAAGCATATTTAATCAACACAGATCTGCGTGGGGTTTGGCTCTGCCAAGGATGTGTTCCATGTGTTTGCGCTCCGCCCATAAAGAAAAGCACGTCGCCAGCTTTCATAACCGGCTGCGTGACCAACCCTAGATCGTTATCACAAGTCCTGACGCCAGCAGGCATACGTTGCCTCGATTTATGACTCCCCGGTACACAGACAAACCCACCATCTCCCTGGTTTACATCGCTTAACTGCCAACTAACGGTGACCCCACCACAGTAAGTGGTATCATTCTGCTGATGGTAGGCCACGCAGGGATTATGTGGTTCTCCTTGACCATGTAGTGTCAACCCTTCTGTTCCTTCAACCCCAGAAATGATCAATGGACCGTGATCAAGCCGAAAACGCTTGCCACACATCATATTCAATCTCAGCACAATAGCCGGATGAGCGATCATTTGTCGGAACGGGTGGCAGTAAGGTCCAGGTAACTACATCAGGCCATGCATTTCCAGCCGGCCTGTTCCTGCCAGAGCTTTAGAACCTTTCGCCACTCGTCCGGCTGGAGCAGTCGAAAACTTGTCCCGACAGTAGTCAAAAGCCTGATTAGCAAGTCGTACCTGTTTACCATCCGATTCAAGGGCATACCGTTTCTTACCTCCAGTATGGTGTCCCGGTCCATAGAGCAATGAATGCTGTTCAGCAGTCAACTCTTTCGTCCATTCATCATAGCGTTCTTCCGGTGTATATAAATGTCCAGTCGCTCGAGCAACCGCGCGTGAAGCATATTTATACAGAATTGATCTTCTTTCTCCTTATTCCTTTCCAAGGAAGTGTTCCATGCGTAGCTGTCTCCGCCAAAAATAAAACATCACCGGCTTCCATGACAGGTTGTACTACCAAACCCATATCATCGTCAACTGTCCGCACTCCTTCGGGCATACGGAATCGTGATTTGTGACTTCCCGGCACGACAACAAATCCGCCATCACCTTCATTTACATCGTAAAGTTGCCAAGCAACGGTTATCCCCCTACAATATATCCTTCCATTCTGCTGATGATACCAAACTGATTGGCTGAATGGTTCGCCTGCACCATGCAGAAGATGGCCTTCTGTACCCTCCATGGCTCCGATCATCAAGGGGCCATGATCAAGCCGGAACCCTTTTCCAGATAAAACGTTCAAGCAGGATACAACAACTGGATGAACCAGAAGTTTCCGAAACGCTTCACGGTGGGGAACCGGCCATCCTAACATTCCTGTCAACTCTAGCCGTCCGGATTAACCATGAAGCGTTTCGGATCTGCCGGCTAGTCCCCCGTTTTCAATCGATCTAGATTGGATTTTATCCACATATCGATCTATTGTTTTATTACATTCACTAACCTCTTCTGACGCTAATGCATGTCGAACAATCAGGTATCCGGTCAGATCGAAAAAATATTTTTCCTCCTCCAACATAGCGTATTTGTTTCCCACGACTTTGTCTTCCTTTCAGGATTATTCTCTATATCCCTAAAAATTCAATCGATCATCGTATTGACCGAACTTTGGTGCTTTAAGTGAGTTGTATCCATTTGTTTTCCTGCCCAGAAAGCCTTACTGCGTCGATAACCTGCTGACCTTTTAGGCCATCATAGAAAGTTGGAACGGTTGTCTCGGACTGATGGATAGATCTAATAAAATCTTCCACCATTTCAGTCCAAAGATAGTTCAACAATTCTAGCTGGTTTGAGGCCAAATCACTGGAATTAACAGGTGGATGAATAGGCACAAACTCCTGTTTTTCCAGAGGGCATCCCAATAATCGGTTACCTTCTAAAACTAAAGAGCCATTGCTCCCAAAAACTTCGATGCTGCGAGGACCTCTCCCTCTAGCTGATCCAGACCTGAAAACCGCCATAATCTCGTTTTCGTCGTTCCCAGTGCTTCCAAAATCGGCTAGAAAGTAGTATCCCACATCTGCAGTAATCTCTTCGGTTCGATAGGTATCAATTGGTTCATTTTTTTCTGGTTTCCATGCCAATCGATCAAGAAAATAATCTTTATTGGGAACCACATATCCATGTTTTAGTGAATGAATAGTTTTACCACAAACCCGTTTCGGTTCACGTCCGAGAAGACAGCGTACTCTATCAATTTCGTGTGATCCGCCATTGGCCAGAAATCCTCCCCCCTGTTCCAATCGGGTAAACCAGCCGACAGCTACTTCTTTTGACAATCCGCGAAGCCAATGGGCGTGTATCTCCTGAACCTCACCAATATACCCATCATTGATAAGTTTCCTGAGATGAATGAATTCGGGAGTGTACCGCCAATTAAAGGCGATAGCTGTTTTTAGATTCCTCTGTTCCGCCACTTGATACATTTTGAGAGCCTCTTCGGCGTTCAGTGTCATTGGCTTTTCACAGATAACGTGCGCTCCAGCGTTCAAAGCATCCACCGCAATTCGGCAATGCGTATGGGCAGGAGTTGTTATAGCTACGATGTCCAGATCTTCCTGCAACATCTGTTGATAATCGGAAAAGATATTCGGAATTTGAAAGCGTTTTGCTACTTTTTCAACGGTTGATTGTGTTCGATTGCAGATGGCCACAATTTTCGTCTCCACACACCGGTCATAGGCAAATGCATGACCTTCTGCAGCCCAACCCGCCCCAACAATACCAACGCGAAGAAGGTTATTTGATGACATATAATTTACTTTTCCCCCCTAGCTTCTAGACTCGTAGATTAAGAAACAATATTCAATTCGACTAGCCGATATTTGCGCTTTCGATATTTCAAAGTTAGCACATAAATCTCAAAATTACCAAATAATTTCGTTGCAATTGACCACAAAATCGGAAGCTGAATTGGTTTGATTTGGTAGTCTTGGTTGAATTGGAAAACCGGCAGAAGCACTTGATAGAGCTATGCAACTTGTTCTACAAAGAGAAGTAACTCTACAACAATGCTAAACTAACCGGATTAATAGGCTTTTACAGACTACAGTAGTTCAAAAAGGCATTACCTTAACTTGGAGTCTATCGTTGGTAGGACTCTAATGTCGGGCTTCTTTTATTCAACTCTACAAGGATCTGGCCTGTCATGGTATAGAGGATTTATTGGCAACTTTGTCAATCGCTTTCACACAACGAAAACCAAGGAAGAGCTCAACACCGTCTGGTTCGAAAGACATACGATGATCCACACGGAGTGATTCACCAATGCTCCCCCATCCACCACCACGTACTACACGTTTTGTATGTACAGCTTGAAAGCTCCTGAGGAGGCTTTCGATGTCCATATATTGTGCGATTGGGTTTTTTGTGGGGCTGTAGCTGTAAATTTTTTTTTGGTAGGCATCAAGGTACCATTCTGCTACATTTCCCGACATGTCATATAAACCATAACCATTGGGTGGAAAACTTTTGACCGGAGCTGCTGTAGCATAACCATCGTCCAGGTCTAGTTCCGCCATGATGTGTGTTTCTTCGATACTTGACGTTTCCACCAATTCTTTTACCTTTTGGTCTGAAAGATTGCATTGACTTCCATCAGGCTTGCTGTTACCCCAAAGGTAGCGTTGTTCACCAAGACCTCCACGTGCAGCGTATTCCCATTCTGCTTCGGTTGGCAACCTTTTTCCTGCCCATTGCGCGTACATCATGGCATCGTGCCAGGAGACCATCGTCATCGGATGGTTGTCCGTGCTTGAAACTAGATTAATATACTTCCAGAATGCGGCGGCAGATACTTGCCCCGCACCAATTAAATATGGATTGAAGCCTGTCTGCTGAATAAATTTTTTGTACTGTTCAACAGTCACCTCATGGGTGTCCATGTAGAAGACATCCAGTTGCACGCTATGGATGGGCTGAGCATCCCGCAGATTCGCGGTATCTAACCAATGGTTTCCCATTTCAAAACTGCCAGCCAGAATCAAGACCATCTCAGCCTTATCCTTCCTCCAAACAATGTTCTTCGGCAATTCGACCTCGTCGTCATTACCCCTTATCATGCCAACAGGTAAAAGAAGAAACAGGATCATTAACCACAACCAATTTATATACTGAAGCCTCATAAGTGAATCAACTCAAATGCGGATTTTTGTCTGCCAGATTGACT
>DTUY01000111.1 GCA_012963885.1 Candidatus Poribacteria bacterium
TGGCGCTCAACATCTCGGGGCGGGGAGGCAAAAATTTCTTTGCCAACAGCATGCCCATTGATGAAGAGCGAACCGGAATTCCCTTTTAAGGTACAGGCAATGTGAGTCCAACTGTTCAATTCCAGAGCAGTAGAACACTCTATCCCCATCCATCCACTTTCCACTATGTAAAAATCAGGAATTCCTGTTGTCCCTCTGCTTAATCTTACCAAAACATTATCAGCCCCATTACCAAAGTCAATCACCCTGGACCAAGGTGTGTACTCTTTCACATAAACCCAGGCTTCAATACTTAAATCGCCATTAAACCAAACACTAGCTGGAATTCGGACATAATCGCCATCGCCATCCAAACTTAAAACTTTATTCTCTGCGTAAACAGAATCCCAAGCCAAGACAACCAGCAAAATCAACGTCAATAGAACTATAAATCTATGAACCATCAATCCACCTTCATTCTGAGAATCTTATCCCACTATACCACAAGCTAAGTGAATCCTGTACTCATACCTTTCCCTTAGCACACTTGGTGCTATCTTCATCCTACCTGTAGTTACTACCATTAATCACAACAACCCTATCTGAAGTGTGATCCACTAACCCAATAAACAACATTAACCCATGGCAGATCTCTAAGCAGGGACTGCCCTTTTTTATGCCCAAAATTAGGAGGATACCCATGTTTACATTCGGTTGCAGTCCAGTAATAGATTTGGATAACGCCCGATTATTCGCTCAACAGTTTCAGCTGGAAGAAGACAGACCAACACTCAGACGTATCGCTAGAGCTTCGGCTCTATGTCATCACGATCTGGTTCAGTGTCTGGACGTTTCCAGGTTCATTGTCAGATCACAGAACGACCCTGATGTGCAGTATGAGGTTGTATCTAGCGAGGATGGCTATGAATGCCATGCACCTTTGATACCAACATTTGCTGGTGCTATCGACATCTTTGAACTCAAGCAGCTGGAGAAGATCAAGGTAGAGACTCAGCAGAGCCAAGGGGGACTATATATAGCGATTGTGCAGCTGTATGACAGAGGTAGAGATCTTAGTCGTGCAGGTGCATCTCAAGACAGAGACGAAGTCGTAGCTGAATGGTTAGCCTTCAGTAACGCTGTCCGGCAAATCACATTTTAACTAGTCAAAGCCCCAGCTGTAACACCTATGGCTGGGGCTTTTCTATGTCCATACTAAGGAGAAGAATCATGCCTAACCCAACCATCTATGATCAAGCCACCAGTGCAGTCGTTAAGATGCTGGAAACTGCTGGTACGAATTGGCAGCAACCCTGGGCAAGTTAATGGCAGTCGTAACGTAGTCACTGACAAGCAGTACCGTGGTATAAACACGCTGATACTGGCGTCTACCCATTACCCTTCAGGCACATGGGGTACCCTTCGTCGAAAAGCCAAACGCCTACAGCCGTTTCTGGATCGATTTTGGCCTCCGACAAACTCACTACTGAAATGCAGACAAAGCAAAAGATCGTTGCTATTCTAGCTAATCTGGGCATTTCTTCCAATCTCCTAAACCATGTGAAATGTTGAAAGTTTCATTCTGATTATTTTATCATAGGAAAACGCAGGCGGTTGGGTCTTCTCCTGTTCCAACCGCCTGCGTTGCGACGTAAAAACATATGCTAATGTAATTGGGCAAACGAGGCATGACTCGATATGAAGTGCCTATTCAACTCGTTTCAGTGACGCCCATCTTGTAGCTAGTTTATGCAAAGAATTAACAGCAGTCGTCTCAGCCATTGGCTCTACACCCTCTCCCTCTAGTGAAAACGAATCAACCACAAGGGTAACTGTTTTACCACCCCAGTTATTTATAAATCCGACACCTGCTTTCTTAACTACGTTTATTTTGTGTGTCTAGGTTTTGTTGCCGATTTTTTTCCAAGCATCACCTTCTTTTTGTTTAAAATACCCGGTGAATTCGTCTCCCTTTTTCTGCAACTTGAGATGGAATGGAACATCAAAACCCGTGTTAAAATGACCTTGATCTTGCCAGGCCCCCTTGACCATACTGCCGATTAAAGCCGTCAGGGGTGAATTGTTTTCACCGCCAAACAGCAAGCAAGCAAAGTCCAACGGATCTTCCCCAAAGACAAATATGCCGATCCAAGCGGAGGATGGTTTTGTTGGATCAGATGAAAACACACCACTGACAACCAAATCTTGACTGCTGGCAGGAACATCACGTTCCAACATTGGCTTATCCGGGCTCATATGCCCCCAAGCTTTATCTGATTGGTTAGTCATATGTAAAGTCCCTCCCTTGACATTAGTTTTAGTAGCTTCTTCGCGTCGATCACGGAATTTACATTTCTTGGAAAGGTTACTTGTATCAAAACTATCCGTCCAGACACCAGCAAATAAGGAAGGAGTAAAGATAATGGTTATGACAACAGTGATGTGGATGGATGTTGAACTGAAACTGAAATCTAATTTTTTATTAGGTTGTTTCAGCTATGGTTCGATTAAAAGTATCCCGCATAAAACACCAATGCGGCCCATTGTGTTGTTTCAATCCCAAACTGGTTCGATTAAAAG
>DTUY01000112.1 GCA_012963885.1 Candidatus Poribacteria bacterium
GTGGTCGACACGAATCGTTCCAGAATTTGGGTGGACAAAGTTGGCCTTTGCCAGCTAATCGCAACGATCTTCCCTATGGTTTCCCTCAGGGGTTATCCTATTCGGAAAGCATTGATGCCTAACATCCGAATAGCTTGAGAGTTGTCTAGATCGACAGATCAGTTTAGGCGATGTCTTGAATACATAATGTGGGTAGTAAAAAAGTTGCCTATGCCGATGGTTCCTGATGTATTCCCAGGTCAGACTCAATTCGCCAAGGTTTGGATGAACAGCCAATCCTTCGGTGTTAAATTATTAGTAACTAAAGAGACGTGTAGCAAGCCAGAGAGTTAGGACAGCACCTGGAGGATGTGTTCCTGCATGTTGGATCAACGTTCTTGCCTTGGAGGCGTACGAAACATCGTTAATGTATTCCTTAATTCCTGGAGGAAGGAATACCTCGTTGATCATGGTAACACTGACATCAATCAGCATCTTTAGTCCTATGAACAAAGCAGGGAGAACTGGCAGTGGAATTGGGTGATCCGATTGCAATACAGATTGCAATAGAAACAGGTATATGCCAAAAACTCCGATTGGTAGTATAGTCCGACTATTAAAGTTTACGTCTGACCTTTTGTGGATTGGTATTGTCTCCGAACTTATATGAATCGGGATGTTGTAGGTTCAATCATAAAAGCTGCGATATAGTGGAACACCCATAGTCCTCCGACAACTAAAAGGAACTGGAGGAAAATCGGATTAACTCTCTTATATAGAGATGTTATGATTTTTACCTCTCCCAAAAATTACTCAGGGTAAGGTCAGTTCACTTAGTCGATGTGTCCTTTGATCTTTACCTGCCACATGGTGACTTCGGGAGGATTAAGCGTCACCGCGTATAATTTGGTTCCTGACACAATGTAGAAACGCAATTTGATATAAAATTCTGACTTGGGTAGGTCTGGATATCTTGCTTGCCTCTCCTGACTCACTTCCGGCCAGCCGGGGACACCATTCCAAGAAAGGTTTCCCTTCAGTGTATCACAGCGAATTGGGTCACAATCAGAAACAGTAAAACCGGGAATAGGCTTTCCTGTATCTTCCAAGACTTCGCATCTTAATTCTCCAGCAGAAGCATCTGCATTGACTGTGAGCTTACCACCAGACTCCTGGCGGAATCGGTGTGTAGTCAGACGACCGGAAGCGTACGAATCAGCTTCGATGCTGACATATCCATCTGGACGAAGCATTGCTAGACCTATTCCTCTTTTAACTGTTGTGGCGTAGGCTTTCTCGTACGGTCGCGGAGAACGACCATTATGGGTCAAGTTAGATCCGTTGTAGAAAAACAGCAGTTTCCCTTTATGCATCACTGGTCCGGAAGCATAAACCTGTCCCCAGTCCCAAGCACTGGGTTGGCCACGCTGAATAAATGGTTGACGGTACCGAGTCCATGAAACGGTATTTCGACTGGCTGCCAACTGGGGTTCGACAAACCCATCGATACGAGCTGAAATGACCGTTGGGCCTTTAGATTCACCCCAGTAATTTTCAGGGTCTTCAATGGCATATGGCTCGCTTAAATCGGTTAAGTATGTATTCAGCATGATGATCCGTAGTCCGCCATCGGTACGGTTGGCTATGTCAAACCCGGCTGAATAAAACTCGGTACCGAGCGGATCTTTCAGATCTTGATCAATAACGGTGTGCATACCGGACCAATTGAGGGAGTCATTGCTGTCTCGTCGTCCCAAAACCCGAGTTCTCCGGCTAGAGCCGCGTTGGGCGTAAAGGACATAGGATGCGTCGGGAGAAATAGGGCCGCCAAATGTTTCTTTCGGCGAACCAAATCCAAAGAACTGTTTTTGGTGATTGTGATTCTCCGGTGGATAGTGTTGCCAGTTATAACCATCCTTGGAGTGGAGAGCCTGCCACACTCCCTGATGAGGAAAGTGGTGGATCCGCTTCCAACGATAGATTTCATCCGTTGCGTGCGGATCCCATAGAATCGTGCCGATGGCAGGACAGTCGTTGGGCCAATTCATGATATTATTGGCTTTTGATCCCTCAAAATCGACCAGTCCAAGTTCTGGGCGAACCCATTTGGTTCCCTCAGCCGATGTCAGCACGCAGATCCTTCCCTCTATACCCTGGTAGTACATGTGAAAAGTTTGGTGGTTTTCATCGTAGATAATTGGCCCCATCGCTTCGCCTTCTTCCCAAGGCATTTCTGGCAGAACGGTATGGATTGGATTCTCAATTGTTAGCTTTTTTGATGGGTTGAACACCCGTCGAGTTCCGAGCATCGACTCAATAAAAAAATCGTCAACAAATGTCTGTTTCCCAGGATACATTTCCATTTCTATTTTGCTCCAATTGTTGGGTTGAATTGATCTGAATTTCGCTGAGACAGAAGGTTATCAGTCGTTGTATTCATCTTTCTACACTTTTTTACAGCATTTTCACCAAATCTCCATTGTTTGCTCCAGTAAAAACTCGAAAGAAATCCCTTGAAAAAACACCGTCATGTAACCGTGGCATAACTTTGTTACATGGTCAAGGGCTTATACACCATTTTGCTTGTGTGGTTCAAGTTTAAGCTAAAAGGCCATAGAATTGATTACATGAAGCGATTAATTAGTATGGATACCAACATGGGAATATTTGACGCGTTGGTCAGATGGGGCTATGGTATCATGACGAGGAGCGTGAGTTCGGTGTTGACTGTTTACCCATTGTCGTGCGTTAGACTACCCAAACTAATTTACTTCAAGTTCGTATCTGGCTCCCAATCTCCAGGTCTAAAATCATACTTTCGTTTTGTGGCCGACCTATATAGACACGTGGCAATATGAAAGTCCCGGACTTGCTTTGATGAGACGTTGAATTGGACGATGGTTTCAGGATTACGACGTAGGATGATAGCCTTCTTGGGCGGATTCATGTGCAATGTGACGTCGATTTGCATATCGATGATCTCAGCGTTGTCGAAGGGAATAAAGAGCCGCAGGGCTAGGCCGTGTTGAATTGGTTCGTTGGATACACCGGCCGCGTCATAGCCCTGTGTGTAATGCGGAGGGCTATGAATCTTATTCATGGTGGTTCCTGTGACAAATTTGGCGATGCACTCCTGGTTGATCCTAGGATGATCCTTGGGGTTTTCGAGCAGCATTTCCAAACTGCCGTTGCCGATCCAACGCTTCGACGCGTCAACTGTGGTTGCACAGACAGCCATCATCTTCTCCTTGCGAGTTGGTTCCAACTTACCTTGAAAAACATTATCCTTAATGTATCCTTGTTTAATTTCCCAATTGAAAAGAGTAGAAATATTTTTAGTATATTTGGATACCTCTACCATGTTCATGGTTCAAATGGTCAACTGGAATATCCCCTAGTGCTCAACTAATAGATTATTCGTATCTATGTATTTTTTCAATCCTTTTAAGGCTCAATCAGTGAGATCATATCTCGTGCCAAAATCTCTGTCAGCCTTTATGCAAATTGTCCACACCATTGTTATGGAATAAGCTTTGAGGAATACATAGCAAAGTTGGGGGAAGCAGGGAATTATGTCCCCTTTGGGTCTGCTTGTGGTTTTCAGTTCTCTGTGGTGGTGGATTAGCTCGATAGAAAACGAGCATTCCCTTAATCTTAAATGAAGGAATGTCTGGAAACAGACCAGATGAAGTTCCTTGGTGTTAGCTTGTTCCTCCGATCAGGCCCTGTGGACACGTTTCCTGCTAAAAACCCGTGGTAGAGTTTTCATACTGATTACCATACAAGTTTTTACTTGATGCGTACTCGTGACATAGATCTTAATAGTTATCTCTCTGCAGGTGTGTTCCTTACGACGTTGAAGATGAAAATGAACCGATATACATCGTACTCGGTTCATACAATCAAATTTCTATCTGATACCGTGACTAGTTTAGACAGATAACTTTAGGCACTGGTGTATGAAGATATTCACAAGATTCTAGAGTTTTCTCTGTTGGCCCTAGCCAAAGGTAGAGCTGGGGGTGTTTTGCTTCGATCTTCTTAATGGTGTTTACGCCGTAGCTCCCTTTTCAGACAAACGAAATTGGCGGGCAATTTGGGGCTTTTCAGTATGCAGTGCAGTCGCTAGTGCTTGAATTCCTTTTAGCTTAGTATCTGGGGATAGATTTCACACCATATTGGTGAATGTAAATTGTGGTATAATCTTACATTATTGAGGACAATCAGCAAAATCTTATTAAAAAGGGACTGCAATTATGCGGTGTATTTTTGTAGGAATTGAATATGTAGGGAAATCGACGCTGATTAAACTGCTTCAGGCTTACTATCAACGTTTTAAGCTTAATACTCATCTCGATGATCATTTCACTATTCCGGATGCGAGCTTAAGCTCGGCTTCACGGGATGTACTGGTGGATTTACCGGATGATATTAAGGAACGGATGCAGCGGATGCAGATCCAATATCATGTGGAAGTGATAAAAAACTATCCAAATACCCTAATCGCTGGATGGCATATTGAAGAAGCAATTTATTCAGCCATGTACGGAACTGATTCTAAGAGCCCTTATTATGGAAACTATCATTATGGTTTTCAGAGGCTTTATGAATCACAGGTTCTGGAAGCGCGTTTACCAGATGTGGTTCTTATCCATATGACAGCAAGTGACGCTGCCATATCTGAACGGATGAGAATTTCCCCTCACCAATATCAGATTATCGAGGAAAAAGATATTCCAGACATCAAGCAACGTTTTGAAGAGGAAGTCGGCAAATCACTTTTCACTCAAAAAGGTCGGAAAATTGTATTAGAAACAACGGAGAAGTCTCCTCAAGAATCTTTAGATGAACTGCTTGAAAAAACTGAATCTCTAATTACCATCGGGGAATTGGCCATCAGGTCTCTGTCTTTACCTGGTGGAGATTATCAGGTACAATACGAAAACGGTGTTCGGAAGATGATCCCCGTTTGATAAGAGTCTGTATGACGATCGGGTATGCCTACTGAAACAGCGGTGTTTCAGAGGAAAACTGCTGGGCAAACTCATCGTCTAGTTCAGCTCCCAAGCCCGGAGTGTCTGGCAAGATAACATATCCGTCCTGAATTAGCGGTTCATTTGTAAGAAGAACATCATTCCATGTCTCATCACCCATCCGGTGCCATTCTAAGGCTAGGAAATTTGGTATACTTGCACAAACATGGCTATCCGCAAGGGTACTGAGAGGGCCACTGTTGTTGTGCGGAGCCATGGGGATATAATAAATTTCTGCCATGTTTGCTATTTTTCGGCATTCCGAAAGACCACCACATTTTGAGATGTCAGGCATAATTACATCTGCTGCCTGTTGCTCTAGAAGTTCCCTAAATCCGTACCGAAGATAAAGGTTTTCACCAACACACAAAGGTGTTTGGGTTGCTTGCTTGATCCGTAACAATGCATCAATGTTCTCTGGTGGCACGGGCTCTTCTAGCCACAACAGGTTATATGGCTCAACAGCACAGGCAACTTTCAAACCGCTGTAACCATCGTAGAATCCATGCATATCAACGGCTAAGTCCATTTTTGGACCAACAGCCTCTCTCATCATGGCAACACGCTCGGTCAAGGTTTCCAATTCCCCTGGCGTGACCGACCAATTCCATCTATCTAGCTTGTAGGGATTACTACCGTCATCCAAGTCGAACTTGATGGCGGTAAATCCCTGTTCTTTCACCCAGTCAGCCGTATTCTTGTAGGATTCGAAATCTTCCGCTCCACCATGTGCGGAATCAACGTACAATCTAATTCGATCCCGAAATTTACCACCAAGCAATCTGTAAACTGGAACATTCATCGCTTTACCTGCCAAATCCCACAGGGCGATTTCGATTCCGGTTAATGCCGAAACAAAGAGGCCAGCAAGCGCACCTCGGAAAATATGTGCTCGACGCGCCTCTTCGAAAAGGCGATCAACATTAAGTGGATCTTTTCCAATGAATGTTCCTTTCAAATCTTCAACGATTTTTCTCCAGCCTGATCCACAGTGGCTGCATTCGCCCGTTCCTACCAATCCCTCGTCAGTATAAACCCTGACGTAACTATAGCGAGCTTGTGCTGTTTTGATATCTGTAATTTTCATTTTTCCGATCCCCCGTTTCTCAAGGTTATAATTTATTGTGTGTCATGTGTAGTTTAATCACTCCATTCCGCAAAATTTTGATATTGATTATATAGAACAAACAATATGCCAACCTCGATGGTAAAACAGTGCTATCTCCAACAGAATTTGACAATTGCGGTTTAAACCATAACAATTAGGGATAGATTGTTTAAAGAGAATCGTCTATGGAAAGAGTTGAAGTTTTCAATTTTTCTGATGGATATGGATGACTGTTTCATAAACTTCTCGAATCGGTATATCGTTTGCTATGGCAATTCGTTTGCAGTCTTCGAACTCTGGTACAGTCTTGACATATTTATCTCTCAGGAATCCTCGCTTAGCTTGAACTGTGCCCCACTTGGTTTCAATTTTGATCAGGTCACGTGACAGTTTATCTCGATTAACTTTGTAACGTCTTACACCGAAAGTCGTTGTTTCATTCAGAATTATCGATATCATGTTATCGCAATCATTTAAACGACAAATGACACTCAGCTTGGTACCGGGCCGATTTTTCTTCATGAAAATTGGTGTTAGAAAAACATCAAGAGCACCTGTATCGAATAGTTTTTCCATTACATGACCGGTGATTTCTGGTGAATTATCGTCTATGTTTGTTTCAATGATGTAAACTTCATCTTGATCGACGTTATTTTCCTGACCAAGAACGATTCGCAGGAGGTTGGGGGCTTCGGGGAGGTCACGTGTGCCCGCACCGTAACCTATCTGGTTGATGACCATTTCAGGCATTGGACCGAAGTTCTCTGCCAAGCTACGGATAATGGCTGCACCTGTTGGGGTGGTTAGTTCTTTTCGAATCTCTGTCTGACGAACTAGGGTATCCTTCAGTATCTCCATTGTCCCGGGGACAGGGACCGGCATTGTACCGTGATCGCACGTAACAAAACCACTACCGAGCGAAATTGGTGACGCGTAGACTTTATCAATTCCTAGTAGCTTCAAACCAATGACAGCACCAACGATGTCGATAATAGAATCAACTCCACTGACCTCATGGAGTTGAACTTTCTCCTTTGAGGTGTTGTGGACTTTGGCTTCAGCTTCAGCTAGCTTGTCAAAAATCTGCTTAGATTGGTGGATAATGTCGGCTGGAAGACAACTCTGATCAAGAATCGAAAAAATATCAGAGAGATGGCGATGGTGGTCGGCATTGTTGTGTGGATGGTGATGTTTTTGATCTTGGTTGTGTTCTCTAACTACAACGTGTATAGCAGTGATACTATGTTTGGTTACTTTTTTGAAATCGATAGTAAATTCATCAAGCTTTAATTTGTCCAACTCGTTGGTCAGGCGATCTGGATCAATACCAAGATCTACCAGCGCACCCAAGATCATGTCTCCACTAATACCGGAGAAACAATCGAAATATGCAATTGTCAATTTATTTTCCTTTTCCTGTAGGAATTAAGTTGCGATGAGGTTATGACATGAAATTAAATGTAGGCCGTCTGTTGCAGATTTTTCTGGCTTTCGCTGTTATTTTTGCTGTTTTCATCTTTTACATGAAGCACTTAGAACAAGTGCGTCAGAAAATCATGGAGGATCGGAAAACCAGTTCACCAAAGACTATGACATCTTATGAGCCTCCCAGACCAGGCATTGATAGATCTCCTGGTAGTGTTTGGACGGATCTGAGTGACAGCAACACAACAAGAAATGAAAGTTCATTTCGACTTCCAGAGAATTGGCAAGTATTTTTGCTGGCTAACAGCAAAACTATCCTCCAAAACTATAAGCTTAATCCGAGTTTATACATCACGGGTTATGATTTACAAGAAGATCTGAGCATATGGAATCCCGATCCAAATGATGAACCGGACTGGACACCGATACCTTGGACGTTGCTAATGAAAAGGTATCTTAACCGTTATCCACAAGTCGGTTCGATTGGCCAAGAAATGAAACAGAGCAGAGAATTAACCGCAGAAGAAATTCAGATTATTGACCGTACACGATATCGGTTGGTCAGCTTAGATTCTCAATGATGAAGTGCCGGTCGGAGAAACCCGTTGTGATCATCAAGGAGTTGCACGGCGTCCTCTTTACCAAGTTTCTTGGCGATCATGATGATAGTGACTTTCGCACGACTGTCAGCTTCCATGAATTTCTGTTTAGCAGTTGCCCGGTTGCAACCTGTAACATCCATGATAATGCGCAGTGCCCGATCCGTCATCTTTCGGTTTGAAGCCTTAACATCCACCATCAAGTTACCGTAGACTTTGCCCTGTTGAATCATCGAAACAGTTGTCAGCATGTTTAGAATTAGCTTGGTTGCTGTGCCTGACTTCAGTCGTGTCGATCCAGCTATAATTTCCGGACCTACGATCGGTGCGATGACATAATCCGCTATCTCTTGAACGGAATCGTTTGGCGGTGTACAGCAGATTATCGCCGTTTGTGCGCCGATCTTTTTGGCTTCTATCAACCCCCCGAGTACATATGGGGTTCGGCCACTGCTAGCAATGCCAATGACAATGTCAAGATCAGTGACATCATGCTCACGGATCACTTGCGCTCCAGTTTCAGTTTGATCTTCCTCTGCCTCAACAGAATTCCGCAAGGCAATATCCCCGCCAGCAATGATTCCCTGTACCATATCTGGATCTGATCCGAAGGTTGGTGGACACTCTGATGCGTCGAGGACTCCCAATCGCCCACTGGTACCAGCGCCAACATAAAAGAGCCGACCACCAGAATGGAAAGTTGCCGCAATCGCTTCTACTACCATGACAATCGCATCGGTTTCCGCTTCAACTGCTGCCAATGCTATGCGATCTTCCCGATGAAAAATCTGCACGATCTCAGCTGTCGATTTAAGGTCAATATCAGCTGAATTCTGATTTTGTTGCTCAGTAAGCAATTCCTCAAGACTATCCGGATTAGTTGATCTAAATGTCATCAGATGTTTGTCTATGACTTATGACAATTCTTTTTCATACCCATTGGTATCTTCGTCTGCTCGCTCCAGTAGCTCAATTTCGTATCCATCAGGATCGTCAATAAATGCCATCTTTAGACCTTGTGGAAAGGTTTCACGCCAATCATCAGGCCATATTTCAATGCCTTTTTGCTCCAATTCGTCGCAGAAGGCTATTAAATCTGGTACACCGATGGCAAAGTGCATAAGATCTTCCGGTACATTGAGATCATAATCGTCGGAGTATGTGAGCTCTAAATGATGTGAGTTGCCGGGCAGCTCAAGGTGGACAATTTGATTGCCGTCTGGTGATTTGTCACTTCGACTGAGCACTTGAAACCCTAAGAGTTCTTGATACCATTTTATTGACTTATCCAAGTTACTAACACGAACACGCGTATGTAGAAAAACAGCCATGAAAAATTTCTCCATCTACAGTTGAAATTAATTATAGTGAAATAGTATCACAATACAACAAATAGTAGCAAGTTAGGTGCAAAATCCATTTAATTTGTCATTCTTTAGATCATTACTGAGATAACTGAACAGTTTCATCTGCAGCCAATCCGTTTTGTGCAATAGCTTAGGTCCCTCTCCATAAATTTTTGCAACTTTTCACAATATTATCTAAGCTCTGTCGACATTTCAACGTAGCCAGATAAGAGAACTGACGAAACTCGGAAAACCGAGATAACACTGAGCTAATTCCTGAAATCAACTGAATATCAGCGTCTTTGCTTGTATAGATGCTTGTCATAGTGGCGTAATTGCTGACCATTTGAGGGTGGAAGAACACCACCACCGTTCCATCGCCTTCAATTACCTTGATGGACTTATCGGTATCATAGGCGGTGTAGGCAATTACATGATCAGCACGGTATGTCGAAACTAAGACTTGGGCTATGGTGATATTATGTCGTTGTCCAGCGGTGAGTCGGTAGCACAACGGATTGCCTAAGGCATCAACCGTGGCATTTAGGTGTAAACCCTCTCTCCTTTGCTTGGTCCGAGCGCTTGATTGGCCTGTCCTCCACAGACTTTTGAGGCACCGGCAGCGCATGGGTGGGTTTGGCTAACTGTCGTATCAAGGCTTAAGCATTCCATATCGGGGTCATCAGTGAAATACTGAAGCATACAGTCAAAGACACCCTTTTTACACCATAGAGAGAAACGTTTATAGACACTGTTGTAGTTGCCATAGGGTTGGGGGAGAAGTTGATGCTGCGAGCCATTGACAAGGTGGTTTCAGTAAAAGGCTGTCAGTCATCAGAGTTTTCTATGTAAAGCTGACAGCAACCAGTGAGGACCTGTAGAGTTTTCGACCATTGATTTTCTGATGATTTCATTCTTGACATCTGGATATTATGCCGCATTTTCTCAAATGTCAACAGAACCTAGTAGCTTTATGAAATAATTTTGACTTTATATACTCCCAGAAGTTAATAAAATATCATCAGCAAACTGCTCATTGTTGATTTCTCATTTAAGATTCCTTATTCCATGTTAGCATCTAGTTAGATATTAGATGATGGATTAGGGGATTTTTTTCGTTGTAACATAGGTTGAATTGGTTACAATATATTAGCAAGAGAACTTTAACTTGGAGAAACCCCTGTTACATGTTTACCTAATTCTAAGACTCATTTATTGTTAGGGTGAAATTAACTCTGATGATAAACAATTGTTATTGGTACGATAATGGGTGTTGAATAACCCCAAAAAATAACTGCCATCGATAGATTATGAAAAATTGGATTCGATTTATAATTTTACTGATCCCCTTCGGATTAATGATTGTTGCCTTTGTGCCTTTTTTAGAGGCTGAAATTGGGTATGCATTGACAGATCCATTCACATTTGACACACGCCTTACACCAACAATTGAATTCGTCTCACCATCTGAAGGTACGTTCTTTGGAGGAGGAGAAATCACCATTCTTGGATCTAACTTTGTTGTTGGGCAAACTGCTGTAAAATTGGGCGAAAACTATGGGTTAGACATAGTTGTGAAATCTGATACAGAAATTACTCTCAGGACACCAGGTAGTCTTCAAGCATCTGTCGATGTTGTTGTTATTAATCCGGGAGAAATGATTGTAGTTCTTGAGGATGGGTTTCAGTATGTTGAACCTACAGTGACAGACGTCCGATTAACAATCAATCCAAAATCCTTGGTTGCTAATGGTACTAACACAGCGACTATTACTATTCAATTATTTGATCAAGATAATCAGTCTATTACAGATGAGTTAGTTAAGCTATCTGCTAGCCTCGGTACAATTGATTCACCTGTATTCAACCGTGAGGAGAAAGTATATCGTGCACAATTTACGTCTCCTTTAGTAATTGGTGATGCCATTATTTCGGCAGAGACCGGAAATGGCAAAATTGTCACGTCAAAGATCACACTTATTAAACGAAAAGTATCGACATCAAAATCAACTGTATCAGTTGAGCCATCTACCAATATCGCTGCCGATGGAAAATCGACTGCAACCATTAATGTGACATTGCTTGATGATCGTGAGTTACCTCTTTCAGGCAGGAAAGTCGTAATTCGTCCGGATAGTAAAGTCAAAGTCACAATACCATCTCTGACTGATAATGAAGGTAAGGCAGTAGCAAAGGTGAGTTCCATCCATCCACAAACCGTTGTGTTGACGACGTTTGTGGGAGGATTACCTCTCCTTTCTAAGCCTGTTGTTCACTTCACTCTAGATGGTGTAAAAACTGCAAAAGTCTCTAATCAGGTTATAATTTTGGCACTTGACGTCAACAAGAATAGTGAAATTGATGTTCTTGACCTTGTTCAAGTTGCTTCCATGTTTGGCCAAGTCACACAAGGGTTAATGGAGGATGTAAATCGTGATGGGGTGGTTGATATTTTCGATCTGATGCAGGTTGCCTTGAATCTGGGGCAAAATGTGTTTGCTGCCCCACCTGTTTTAGATCAGCAATTTGGTATTGTTGCAAATCTAAATCAAAGCGCTATTTGTTCATCCATCATCGCCCTCAAACAGCTGGCAGATACCCGAACGGTATACGCGGTTGAAATTCTCGAAACACTCTTGGTTCCACAACAAATACAGTTGCGACAAAATTATCCAAATCCATTTAACCCTGAAACGTGGATTCCGTATGATCTAGCAGTAGATGCCAATGTCTCTGTTGAAATTTATGATATTACGGGGCACGTTATCAAAAGAATTAATTTAGGTTATCAGTCAGCCGGCAGCTATCGTGATAGATCGAAGGCGCTATTTTGGAATGGACTCAGTGAAAATGGAGAGCGGGTGGCGAATGGAATCTATTATATAAAATTCACTGCAGGTGAAGTCATTCAAATATGTCAGTTAGCGATTATCAAATAATGCAGTGTGTAATCAAGGACCTCGCTTACTTAACTGTTATGTTTCTGCTGGTCTTTAGTACGGGATGTAGTCAAGATCAGCTGGAACTTGGAATCGAGGGAACAATAATTGGTGAAAATGGTCAGCTAATTCCGTCAGCCATTGTGAGTATAGACGGTTCTGAAAACCAATCTATTATGTCGGATGAGATGGGCCGATTTTTTATTGACGGTATTGCTAGTGGTACATACCAGATTAGTGTAACCAAGATCGGCTATAACATTTACCGTACGCAAGTCGAAATTATCGACAAGATTCTATCCAATGGTGTTGTGCTTGAAAAAGAGGGATCTCAAACTATATCGGGCAAAGTTATGGATATTAACAACTCTGATCCGGTTCCATATGCCAAATTGACGATAGGCCAGGTGAATGAGGTGACCAGAAGTGATGAACAGGGCATATTTCGATTTACAAGAAAACTAACACCAGGAATGTATACTATCACGACTGAAGTTGAGGGATATCAGACTTTGAATGTACAGATTAAGGTTGGGTTAGGAGAACCCGTCAGCACAGATGTTCAGGTGATCCGATTGCAACCGATACTAAATGTTATAGATAATGTCGTTATATTCGAGGAAAATGAAACTCAAAAGATTGTAAACATTACTAATAGAGGTACAGGCGAACTTGTATGGTCCATCACTGATCCAAAGTTAGATTGGCTTAAGATTTCTCCGATTCAAGGGAAAATCACAAACTGTACCGCAATTGTCAATATTATTATAGATCAAGAAATATTAACATCTAGGCAACCATCAAAGACTCTTCATATTACGTCCAATGGAGGAAGTCAAAAGGTAGAGATAAACGTAACTACTAAAACGGCTTTGTTAAATATATCGGTCAAACAAATTAGTTTTGGAGTTGATCGAGAAAGTGAAACACTGCGTATAGAAAATATCGGTGGAGGAATACTAAAATGGAGGGTGTCGGTTCCGCAAGCATGGGTATCTTTAAGACCTTTTGAGGGAGTAACGCGCCAAATCCCTTCAGTTGTCAATATTCATATTGACCGATCGCGACTAAATGCACCTGGTCGTTACAAACAGGTGATTCAGGTGATGAGCAACGGTGGTATCGCCAGAGTCGAATTGATATTGGTTGTTCCTATTCAACCCGAGTTACAGGTTTCGTCTGAAAACATTGATTTCGGCTCGGAACTTCGAGTCACGGATCTAATCATTAAAAATAGTGGAACTGGTGAGTTGTCATGGGAGCTTAAGTTCCCGCGGACAGATTGGTTAGAAATAGACCCACAGCAAGGTATCATAAAAGATAGCCAATCTGCCGTGATTACCCTTAGAGCAGATCGCAATTTGGCAGAACCTGGTGGATACAAAATACCGGTAACAGTAGAGACAAATGGCGGGATGGAAAAAGTGATAGTTGGTATGTTTGTCAGCAAACCCAGCATCTTGACGAATCCCAAAAGGCTCGATTTCAGTGCGTACATCGACACGCAAACGATTGTTCTTTCCAGAGATGGGTATGGTCCTATCGATTGGAATTTGATACCGGAAGCTAAGTGGGTTTTTGCAACACCAGCAGAAGGCACTGTTTCAGATGATCGGATTGAGGTTCAAATCACTATTAGCCGGCAGGAGATGCTGCAGGGAATGAATGGCACACAACTCGCAATTTTTGCTGAAAAAGCTAAGGATAGTAGGATTATAATCCCAGTTACCGTCAATGTCTTACCTGATATTCGTGTTATTGTGCGAGATGTTCGTAGTCGCCTTCCTGTTAGAGATGCCTTTACACTGGATGGTGTAACTGATCGTAATGGTCTAGTAGAGCTGAAGAATTTCAAACAGCTAGTTGTGTATGACAAGGTTGAAGTGGAAGGATATATTGATCAAGATTATAGTCTTCGAGTTAACATCACGGATAGTGCGTTGGTGGAAAAGACAGTCTGGTTAACACCATTACCGAAACTCACCCGAACAATAGAGAGTGTTGATTTCGATCTGCCCGCTGAAATAATCCTGTCTTCTGATGGTATGTTCGCATATGTTACCAACACACAAGGTAACAGCGTTACAAAGATACGTACCGATACAGATAAAGTGGTGATGGCGTTCGATTTATCCAGCGACGGTTTTGAACCGATTGGGCTTGATCTTAATCCTATTACTGGTGAGATATACGTGGTCAACAGCATTTTTGAACCGGAGTGGATAGTTCGTGCACGTGCTGATGACATGGTACCTGATACCGTTTCGATTATCGATCCTAGCTTTAGTCGGTCAAAGAAAATAGTGGTTGGCAAACGTCCCGTTGACGTTGCTGTTGATCCTATACGAAATACTCTTTATGTTGCTAATAGCTTATCCGGTACTGTTTCTATGATTGATTTAACGAACCAGAAAACCATCACTGAAATTGCAGTCGAGGGA
Source organism: Candidatus Poribacteria bacterium (assembly GCA_012963885.1). Lineage (GTDB taxonomy): Bacteria > Poribacteria > WGA-4E > WGA-4E > UBA9662 > UBA9662. The sequence continues at coordinate 14,871 of DTUY01000112.1, forward strand.
GTGCCAAACCGTCTGGCACTTGTCAGAACCTACCTTTACTTTACCACTGATCGTGGTGTTGCTGTCATTGATACGGAACTTGGGCAAGTAACTAGTACGATCCAAAATATTGGTCACCAACCGGTAGATCTTATTTCGGATGGCGAGCAGTACCTGTACGTCATTAACAATTCAAGTAACAACATCAGTATCATCGATACAGTAACGCAAACTGTAATTAAAACTCTCTCAGTTGGCCTGCGCCCAGTTCGGGCAACTATAAGCAAATCTGGATTGCTTTATGTTGTCAATCAAGGGCATCGGGATATTTCAATAATTTCCCGAACTGATCAGGGGTGGCGAGTGATCGAAGAAACTATACCGATTAACTCTAACTCTCACGGGGTTGCCGTTCTACCGGATGATAGCAAGGTCTACTTAGTTCGGTCGCGCAATTCAGTTATTGATGTTCTCGGTTTTGATAATTTTTAATATATTGGTATCTTTAATGGATTAGGAAAAACGACGGATGAATATTCTGCCAGATATTCGTACGGTTCTGTTCAGAAATATGTCTCGATTCATATTTATTGTGATCTTAACCTGCGGGACTTCCATGATTTTGACACAGTCTAGCTATGCGTATGTTGAAACGCTAAAAGGAGATGCCCAATCTGTTAGTAACTATATCCAACTTACCTCGCTGGATTATGGATTAAGCGGACAGCTTGAATTTAGAAGATTGAGATTAGGGGAATGGTGGAAAATAGAGGGAGAGTTTTGGGTTGGTGGTGGTCGAGGAGGACAAGCGCTTTATATTTATGTCTGGTCGCGAGGGACACCGACTTCAGAGGATGAGGCCAAACGTCAATACTCGATTAATTACAATGAGTATACGAATGCAATTCACTTAAAATACGATGGTGAAGACCTAATTACTCCTGTGAAGGAGCTGGGCATGGCAAGTGCGAGCTGGCGCAACTTCCAAGTTGAATTCCGGCACGGATTCTTTTACATTTACTTAGATCGTGCACTCAAGGTTTCTTATCTGGATCCGAAGTATAAAAGCCGAATGGCAAACATAAGATCAGGAATCGGAGCACGAACAGGCGGCATTCATAATGAACACCGAGTTCGGTTGGTAACTTGGACAATTGATGGGCAAATTGAAGAACCATCTTTGGATAATGCTAATGTTCCTCCAATTATTACCAATGCTCGAGTTCAACAGGTTCCGAATACGACGCTTGTTGAAATTTTATATGATCTTGAGGACTTGGATGGTGATTTGGTGACCATCGCTATTGATATATCATCGGATGGTGGTGAAACCTTCAATGTGCCAGCGGAGAGTTTTAGTGGTGATGTTGGACTGAATATATTAAGTGGTTTTGATAAACGCATAATTTGGTATGCTGGTATTGATATACCTCATGTGCTTGGTGTTGATTATGTGGCAAAAATCACTGGAGATGATGGTTTTGATATTGAAAAGGAAGAGGAGGTATTGGAAGAGGAACCTATAGGTGAGGAAGGCTTAACCAGACCTCCGACGGACTTAACCAGACCTCCGACGGACTTAACCGGACCTCCGACGGAAGAAAAGCCAATTAGCTACGAGATTCGAGGGGATCAGGAAATTGTCTGGTTAAAAGATGGATCTGTAATGCGTTTTGTCCGTGGTGGAGAGTTTGACATGGGATCAAATCAGAGTCCGGAAGAGTTCCCGACCCATCCAGTTTCGGTGAGTTCGTTCTACATGGATGTGAATGAAATTACTGTGGGCCAGTACAAGCTGTTCATAGAGGAAACCGATTATAAACCGCCGAACTGGAAGGATGTAGCGATTTATTCACACACGGACGATCATCCAATGATAGAGGTTAATTGGTACGATGCTATGTCGTATGCTGAGTGGTCAGATAAGCGTTTGCCAACGGAAGCTGAGTGGGAGTATGCCGCACGCGGTGGCCTGATCCACAATACCTATGTATGGGGGAACGAAGGGCCTGATTTGGAAGAAGCAAACTATGGTAACACAATCAAACAAACAACAGTGGGTGGAGCGTACGAACCGAATGGATATGGTTTGCACGATATGTCTGGGAATGTCTGGGAATGGTGTCTCGATGAGTTTCAAGGCGATTTCTATGCCAAGAGTGATCGGGTTAATCCATTGGCAGGTGAACTTCTGTTAGAAGAGATACTGTCTAACTATAAGCTGATCGGTACGGAAAGAGTCAGCCGTGGAGGTAGCTTCGAAACATTCCCGGCTTTTATACGTGTCAGTTTTCGAGATTCTAGGCCGCCAAGCTGGAAATATAATCGCGTCGGTTTTCGCTGCATTATACCGATTGGTCGTTGAAAATCGCATTAATTGCTTCTCACATTTTCTCAGGACATAAAGAGTTACCATTCATCTCGTGCACCCATTACTCGCAGAGACTTATGTTTGATCGAGAGGATCAGTGCTATAACTGCCGAAGCACTTAAACGTGGATCTGCGTGGTAGTCCTGAGCATTTGGATCACGATTCGGTTGAAAGTAGAAGGTACCATTTGGGCAATGGGCCAAATTGAAGTACCAGACGTAATTGTTCATGGGGCTGCGGAAGGAAGCTTTATCAACTGTAGCACCCAATGCCGTCCACCCCATACCAAGGATGGCTGATCCGTGTGTGTCAGGAAAGGTCTTGTAATTGGTAGCAATACACTTGGCAGCTTTGAATGCATAGTTCTGAAACCCTTTTCCGCCCAGCGAACTCACAGCATGTGCTACGCCTGAACTGCCGGACCTCCCCATATCGGCGTACTTGTTGTTGCCGGCGTTGTTGTCGTTGTACCAGACCGTAGCCGATGTTACTGGTACCTTTGACCAAGAACTCATGGGCCGCCATGTACCGTTTTTGATCGATGTCGAGTCCACACTCGGCTATGAGCGACCAAGCCGCCATCGCCTGAGCAGTGATCATGCAGATTGGTCCGTAACCATTGCCTCCTTCCCGGCCGGCGGGTCGGTGTCCCCAGCCATCGGTTGATTTTACTTCCAACAGTCGTAGCCAGCATAGTCAATCTGGTCGTTGGTGTTATCGGCAAAATAGTACATTGCTTTCTTGACTGCCTGTTTGTGCTTCTGTTTCCCACTAGCGAGCAAGGCCAGTGCTGCGATCGCGTTGAGGTGAGGGCGATTGTGCCAAGATCCATCGTCTCGCTGTCGCTTTTTCAAGTAGGCGTAAAGCTCATCCAAAATTTTGTCGGTTTTTTGGCAATTAAACGGATAGGTTTGGGAAAACCTACCGTACTTGGTTGGTAGCTTCAACTCAATTTGTTGCTTTTCCTGTCCACGAATGATCTGGAGTGTTAATTTCCCGTTCAGTCTGGAACCTTGGCTTTCATCCAGAGCATTGCCTAAGTCCATCATCGGACCCTCGTAGCCGAATTTTTCCATACCATAACCAAACTGGTGCGGAGTGGTGAACGGCTTGCCATTGGCTCCGACGATTTTATCGCCGATCTGGAGCTCTCCATAGGCAGGCGTATCTTTGAAAACGTAGGTCACTTCCATCACTGTTGGCGCCAGTGGCATCATCTTTCCCCTCGCACCAGTGATGCCGAGGTTAATGAACCAACCACCTGTTTGTGAATCAGGCCCAACCTTGGTTTCTTCCCCATAGTTACCACCGTTCCTCAGCAGCGCCCAAGTCGGCATGCTCATGCCGATCACGAGCCCTATTACAACATACCATTTCCACATAGATTTATTCATAATAATTTCCTTTCCAATGCTTGGCACCATGGTGCTTTGTGCCCAGCGGTCACCACTGCAGAGGTCACAATGTATCCTATTATTTTGGTGTCAGTGTAGATATCTGTAGCCACCAAGCCGCAATCCGGTGAATCAAATGAGATTACGATTTTGTGTCTTTATCTAATTAAAACCCGGTAGCAATTTGGAACTTGCGGTTATTAGCATGATAGGGATGAGAGTGCTATTTTGTCTCCATTTCTTGGTCTTCTCATGTTTGCCGACTGACTCTCGACTTGTGCTACACTTAAATACAATGTTTGCACTTAAATTTCGACTGTAATACAATTAGCTCAGTCTGTCTATTACCTAAATTACTAATTCAAAAGTTTCTCGAACTAAACCAACAGGAAGTCTTTCAATATCTAGTACATCCTCAATTGAGATTTAAAGTGCAATTCTTCTCGTAACTTAGTGTCCGTTACGATCTGCCCTCTTTTCTGACTTGTTTCTAGTTTGCACACATCAACCGCTATGCTTATCCATAAAAAAACAGAATCCTTTACTCTCAAACTGCCAAACAGTAAATGGAGGTTGATACCTTGTGCTAAAGCGAAGAAGTTGGATCGATAATTTTTTGAACACATTATAAATTGTATCATACATGGGGAATGAGCAGATGTAATCTCACCGCAATGAGTTCAAGACTTAGAGTAGCCTTCGCGTTCCACTTGCAGGAAGATGAAATTCTTGTTTGAGCCTCAACACACACTTGATAAGCAATATTTGGATAAACTACAGACAATACTAGTTGTTTGAATTCGGCACCTAATCTTTGTTTGCCTTCTAGTTTTGGTTTTGATATTCATCATCATTGCCCCTAAGTGTTTATGGCTGTTTACCATTAAGCATCTTGAGATCTCTTTAACATCAATTTTTCATTTTACTTTTCTGTAACTAACCGATTTTAGGTATATTAGTCGATACGCTGATGTGTTAAAAGCTTCTAACTGCTTAGGTGATTCGTTGCTAAATTAATGTTATTATTGTGAAATATATAATTTTAATCTGCTATCTGTATTTGGTGAGTGATTGAATTGAGTAAGAGAATAGGAGTTTTAACAGGAGGTGGCGATACCCCTGCGTTGAATGCTACATTGAAGGGAATAGCCCTCGAATGCGAGGAACTTGGATTTGAATTAATTGGACTTATGCAAGGCTGGGCAGGTGTTTTAAAACAGGGATTATACTGTCATTTAGTCCCCGGGATGATTGATGAGAATCGGGGTGGAACGATCCTGCAGAGTTCACGAACAAATCTTAGGGCCTCAGGTCAGATTGGAGAAGCAATTGAGAACCTGAAGAAACTGGAAATCGATGCACTTATTCCGATTGGTGGTGACGATACGCTGAGTGTTGGATCTGAACTCTCAAATGATTTTGCCACTACCTTCGTAACGAAGACAATCGATAACGATGTTGGCAGCAATGCCCCTGAAGGTGGCTCTGTAGATTATTTGCAACTTGTCAATTATTTCTGTCCTGGTTTCCCTAGTGCCGCTAACCGGATTGCCGAATATGTTCGCGATATTCGCACAACGGCTTATTCGCACAACCGGATTATTTTTGTCGAAGCAATGGGCCGTTATGCTGGCTGGCTTACGTTAGCCTCCGCTTATGGTCATCCTGATCTGATTCTGGTACCTGAAATTAAATATGAACCTGATAACTTAGCTGCCTGTATTGAAAAAAAGTACCGTCAAGTTGGCAATCTCGTAGTGGTTGTCTCGGAAGGAATTACAGGAGAGGATGGTAAACTGCTAACGGAGTCGGAGGAACTTGATAGCTTTGGTCATGCTCGACCAGGGGGGTGCTCAGAGCTTATTGCCCAAGACATGAAGGAACGCCTGCCAAGTATTTCTTCGTCCAACTTACGCCATCAGGTGCTGGCGTACATGCAGCGGTGCGGAAATCCAATACCCATCGATCGGGATACCGCGATTCAAGCTGGCAGATTAGCGGTTCAGGCAATAAAGAATGATAAAATTAATCACGTTGCAACTATAATGCGTACTGAAAACGGAATTGAGCCGCAATTACTTCATTTGGAGCGAGTACTCAAACGTGACGAGGATGGGCGCGTCATCCGTAGGAGTCTTGACTTGCGTTTCTACAATGCTGAAAGCTTCAGAATCTCAGAGGCAGGAATTGAATACTTCCGTCCGATATTCGGAAATCTGCCTGAATCGTTTCAGTATCCCGACTTAAATATCCAGTATATTTAGTTAGTGTTAATTGTTAAGTAGCATCAATATGATGGATCTAGGAACACTGAAGCAAGACATTCTTTTCTCCGCGAAACTTAGAGGCCTCGACTTCCATTTTAATTCAACTTGGGGCTTATTTTCGCCTAGATCTGTTGATGGTGGCACACACCTTTTGGTAAACCAGATTGAAATCAATGAGGGAGATACATGTCTTGATATGGGATGCGGTTACGGGGTTGTTGGTATAGTGATGGCTGGGTTGTCGAAAACAGGGAGTGTCTATATGGTTGACAAAGATTTTGTGGCTGTCAAGTACTCAGAAGTGAATGTAAAACGGAACCATGCGGCAAATTGCAAAGTAATCATGAGCAACGTCTTCAGTCATGTTCCTCAACTGCGGTTTGATGTGATTGCATCAAATCTGCCTGCGAACGTGGGGAAGGAACTCCTTAAGATCATACTCCTTGAATCGAAAGGTCATCTCAAACCAAGTGGGAAACTGTATGTCGTGACAATCTCTGGTCTTCGAGAATACATCAAACGACAATTTAGCGAAATCTTTGGGAACTACCGAAAGGTAAAACAGGGGAAAAACCATACAGTTGCGCTAGCAGTACGGTGAAGTACTGTTATGGTGTGAGTGATTCATTTTATAGATGTTTGTCAAAACCGACGTAGATACAGGTAAATTCCGTGTGTGAGGCTGACAATTCCCCAAGCAATAGCGGCGGCGATTAAAACAAGCGGGAAGGAAATAGTGGATGTTGGACTTTCTGATGTGCCGTCCAAGGTCGATAACTTGATCTGGTGTCCCAACAACTGACGGACAATTTCGTGATCTGTTAGGGGTGAAGAGTAGACCAAGCTGAAAATTGCAATTCCAATTATGACCCAAAAGATACCCCGGAAAATCTGCCGACTACTGTTAATCCTATCTATTTTTAATTGTCCAGCCAAATTATGATCGACGTACTGTTCTAGATCAACAGGATCAATCTCTGGAAAGTTTCTAGTGAGCTGATCTATTATCCCATCTTTTCTTTTCTTTTCCTTGATAGAGTCAGTAAGTTGTTGATTTAAGCTATCATATGCCTGTATCATTTCTTTTTGCTTAGATTCATTTTCGCTCATACGCTCAAACCCTGTTGGTCATCAAATCGCGAATCAGTATACCATATCCCAATACCTATTGTAAAATGCCAATTCTGGAACGGTAGTATGAGTTTTAGAACCACTCTAATTATCGTCACTATTTTTTTATTTCTGGTTGTATTATATTTTTTTATCCCGAAGGATAATCAAGAAGAGGATCAGAATGTCGTCGAAAAAATTGGTCAGTTTTACGGCCTTAACAGACAGCTAATTCAAAAAATTCAGGTAACCTTCTCTCATCCAAAATACTTTGATCAAGAAGCCTCCCAAAAATTGGTTCACCAATCCTATACTTTAGTGAGATCCAATAAAAATAATTGGCGATTAACCAATCCTATCATTACTGATGCCGACATACAAAAAGTTAATCAACTTCTCTCAGATCTACTGGAAAAGCGTATTAAACGCCGAATAGAAGTTGCAAGTCTTTTTGAGTATGGACTTGATGATCCAACTGTTAAAATATCCTTGTTAACACAGGATGGATCAACTAAGACTTTTCTAATTGGCAAAAAAACGGTAAACTATTCTATCTATGCTAAAGAGCAATTGGATTCGACAATTATGCTGATTGAATCCAGTATCATCGAGGATTACGCAAAATCACCGAATGACTTGCGTGACTTAACGGATCGTAACAAATCTCGGTTGAAAGACAACAGAAAAAGAGTCTTTGATTTTCAGCGTGCTGAAACAACACAGATTGATATTTTGTCGACGGATTTAAAAATAATGCTGCGAAAGCAACCCGATGGAGTTTGGCAGATAATAGAGCCGGGTGAGTCGATTGCCGATCAGCAGATGGTTGACGATTTACTTTTTTTTGCCGATGCATTGAAGGGGACGGTAGTACAGGTCTTTAAAGGCTTTCCTGAAACTGAAATTCGTATCAGATTTCATACAAAGGAAATTGATCCAGCTGTTTTGATATTGCGCCAAACAAAGGACAATAACGTTTACGCCAAAACCAGAGATAAAGAAACTGTGTTTCAGGTTGATGACCATCTTTTTAAGTTGATTGAACAAATTAGGTAAGTGAAAATGTACGAGAAATTCGCGAATGTCAAACTAAAAACTGGCCAATCAATGGAGGTTGGTGTTGTACTCGCCCCAGATGCTGAATACGCTGATGAGGTGAAAAAATTTCTAGGCCACAAACCAGAAACGTACAGGAGGCATATTGATTTGTGTGTCTATGAAGTTCTGGGTCTACTGGAAACTCGATTCTATGTTGGCAGGATTGACGGTCATATTATCTCAAATATCATGATTACCGAATATGATGGCATTGGAACACTGGGTCATGTATTTACCCTTCCAGATCAGCGTCGAAAAGGTGCCTGCAAAGCTATCATGAAATACCAGATGGATGATTTTCGGAGTCGGGATGGAAAGGCTCTATATCTTGGGACTGGATATGATTCGCACCCATATCATATCTACAAAAGTTTCGGCTTTGATAGTGTATATGATGAATCGGGTTTCATGTATTACTTCGCTATGGAGGATTTCGATGTTAACTATTTTGCGGATGTAGATGTTCATGTCAAAGATGATATTGAATGGCATGATTGGGCGAAAATCACAGCGCTTACTGGAATTACGAATGGTGACCAGATTCGTAATATTGCTCTTGGAATATATGGGCCATCCAACTTTGAAGGTGGATTTCTGCATTTTAAGCAGGAACTCGAAAACGGAACCAATTATCGTGCGGCGAAGCTTCTGCAGACCACCTCTGGTGCTGTCGTAGCTATGGCTACATTAAAACAAGATGAAGATACGATATTATTGGATATTTTTGCCCATCCGCTTTTTTGGACTCAGTCGGAAATGCTGTTGGACTCTCTGGAGATGCCATCTTCGGAAATTCGATGTTATGTCGAGACAACTTCAGAGGGGAAAGTGGAATTGCTTAGAAAATTTGGCTTTCATTGTAAGGATGTCCAACGAGATAATGATCATGGTTTAGATGTGGCTGTTTACGTCGCTAACACTGGTTAGAGCATAGTCTAATGATATTAGTCGTAACAAATTGAGGAGTTGTTATGTCAGATTCTCTCTTGGGCATACCGAGGTCAGAATATCCGCGTCCTGATTTTCAGCGTGGAACCAGTCAGGGTATTGATTGGGTTAATCTAAACGGTACATGGGAGTTCGTTTTTGATCCCGATGACATAGGGAAACAGGAGTGTTGGTATCTTCCTGAGTTCGAAGGGTGCGTAGATCAGATACGTGTTCCTTATCCTTGGGAAAGTCTTGCTGCATGGAACCAATCCGATCAAGCAACAAGCGCAAACTATCTCAGCACGAAAGCCTACTTGAATCCGGATAACGTAACTTGCAGTGGTCTGGAAAGAGGCGGTAATTATCGTGATCAACCTAGACATACGATTGGATGGTATCGCCGTCAAGTATCAATTCCTGATCATTGGCATGGACAGCGTGTCATTCTGAAATTTGGAGCCTCCGATTGGTACACTATGGTTTGGGTAAATGGCACGTTCGTTGGTGAACACCAAAATGGGTATCTACCGTTTGAATTTGACATTACCGAGAGTTTGGTTGATGGTGAATCCTCTTGCGTTGCGGTACGCGTATTCGATCCGCAAGATCACTCTCAACAACCAGTTGGTAAGCAATATGGATGGTACACACGAACGAGCGGAATTTGGCAGACCGTTTATCTGGAGCCGCGATCAGAAACCTACATCGAAAGTTTCAGGATCTATCCGGATATCGATGCTGCTGAAGCAAAAGTTGATATCCAAATTGGTGGTACAGATCTTAATGATCTTAGCCTGCGCCTTGACACAGATGCCTCGCTAGAGAAAGCGGATATTAAAATGTCCGGTGATCACGCGGAGTGCATGATAGAAATCCAAAAATCCAAACTTCAGCTCTGGGATGTGGATAGTCCGTATCTCTATGATCTTGATATTCAATTGATCAAGGATAATGATGTGATTGATCATGTGTCAACTTATTTTGGCATGCGAAAAATTTCACGCCAAGTGTTACCAGGGACTGATTATGAGTATATCTATTTGAACAACCGACCTATATATTTGCTGGGTGCCTTAAACCAATCTTTCAGCACTGAAGGGGTCTACACATTTTTGGATGATGATCAAATTCGGACTGACATCACGCGTGCAAAAGAATTCGGCTTTAATTTTTTACGCCTGCATATCAAGATCGATGAACCACGGCTCTATTATTGGGCAGATCGGCTTGGCATGCTATTTATGTGTGACATACCGAACCTTGGATATGATGGATATAGCGATATAGGAAGACAGCGTTGGGAACAGACCCTTCGTGGGACTGTTGACCGTGACTTTAACCATCCTTCAATCATTGCTTGGTGCAACTTTAACGAAACGTGGGGACTTGGCGGTAACGATTATAAACAGATGCCGGATCGGCAGGAGTGGGTTCGGGAAATGTATCATCTTACCAAGCGATTGGATTCAACCCGCTTGGTGGAAGATAACTCACCCTGTCTATATGATCACGTTGAAACTGATATCAATTCTTGGCATTTCTATATCAATGACTATCAGAAAGCACGTGAGCATATTGCAAATGTGGTTAAGGAAACCTATCCTGGTTCGGAATTTAATTACACTGGCGACAATGAGCAGACAAATGCGCCAATGATGAACAGTGAATATGGTGGAATTAGTGCGGGAGCTGGTGATAAAGATATTTCATGGTGTTTTAAATATCTGACCAATGAGCTTCGGCTACATCAGAAAATTTGTGGTTATATTTATACCGAACTTCAAGATATAGAGTGGGAACACAATGGATTCATGAACTATGATCGGACAGTCAAGGAATTTGGCTACGATTATACTATGATTAATACACTTGATTTTATTGCGATTGATCATCATCCAGGTTTGAGTTTCGCACCTGGCGGTCAGTTGGAAGCAGACATTTACTCGAGTCATTTTTCTGATAAGAAAATTGAACAAGCAACATTGGGTTGGCGGTTGGATGGCATTGATCAACTCGGTTCTGATCTGATGAATTTGGTTAGTGGAAGTGTACCGGTTCCATTCGCGCAATACAAGGTCGAAAAGGTGCATCAATTGTCAATTAGCTTGCCAAATCAACCGGTTATTGGAACGCTTCATGTTTGGGTTACGGATCAAAATCAATCTATCGTTGCCAGAAACTTTATCAATGTCGAAATTTTTAAAGAACCGCTATTTATTGAATATCCCAGTGAAAATACTGCCATTATACGCTTGGATATTGGAGATTCACCAGTAGCGGAATTCGCAGGAAGTGGTAAGTTGGAGTACACAGTTGACTTGCCGGACAGCATAAAACCAGAATCGATTAATCACCTTGAGGTTATATTTGAGGCCTCGTCGTACGTCGAAGGGGCACCCCAAACTGATTGGGAAAAGCATCCATCAGATCTCAGGATATCGATCAACGGCATTGAGCTGAAAGCGATCACGCTACCGAGTTCGCCGGCCGACACACGCGGCGCACTATCGTATATTAACGGAATTCCAGGTAAATACGGTTTTCTCACCGAGATTAAAGTTGGTGGTAAGTTGCTGAATCATCTCAAAAATAGTTTATCAAGTAATAAGCTCACTGTCAGTTATGAAGTCGATCCAGAAGCAGAAAATCCGGGCGGGTTGACAATCTATGGATTGCGTGCTGGACGTTACCCACTGAATCCGCATATTATTATTTCTTATTGAATCAAATTTCATGGGACAAAGATTGAGCTTGTGTCTGGTTGGAGTTGATATTGGTGGAACCAAACTGGCAACTGTTGTCGCGGATGCCAATGGCCAAATCCTGAATAAAGTGCGCCAACCAACTGAATCTCATAGAGGATTTGAACACGCCATAAAACTGATAGTCGATATGATTGATCAGTTGCTCCATCTGGAACAGTTCACTCGTGATCAGATATCGGCAATCGGTATTAGCTGCGGAGGACCTCTTGATACCAAAACGGGTGTCGTTTACTCTCCTCCGAATTTACCTGATTGGGATGCTATTCCTCTAGCTGATATTGTGGAGTCCGAATTTAAGATTCGACCGGTAATTGAAAACGACGCTAATGCAGGTGCGCTTGCTGAATGGCGTTTCGGTGCTGGACGTGGTTATAATCATGTTGTCTTTATGACCATGAGCACCGGAATCGGTGCGGGAATTGTTGTTGATGGCCGTATTCTTCACGGAGCATCTGATTGTGCTGGGGAAGTAGGGCATCAGGTGTTGATTCCCAATGGACCTGTTTGTGGGTGCGGAAACCGAGGGTGTCTTGAAGCAATCTGTTCCGGACCGGCAATCGCACAACGCGCCCAAGAGAAAGTACGTAAAAACCCCCACACCAAAATATTGGATCTAGTTGATGATAATATCGAGGCTATTCGATCTGAAGAAGTACTGGAAGCGGCAAAATCAGCGGATCCATTGGCACTTGATTTAATCCATGAGATTAGCTTCTATATGGGCTGGGGGATCGCCAATCTGGTGAATATTATCAATCCCGACATCGTCTTAATCGGCACGATAGCAGTTGCAGCTGGCGATTTGCTACTTGATCCAATCCGCCGAACAGTTCTGGAAATGTCGATGCAGCGTCCGGGGGAAATTGTGAAAATTATGCCCGCTCAGCTTGGACAACAAATTGGCGATTTAGCGGCTATTTCACTCGTCGTTTAAGTCATACATTTAGAAAAATTGAAGGACATTATTATGGAACGAATCCAAAAGTACCTTTCGCATCTGCAAAATGTTTTAGATCTGCTTTCACTTAGGGATGTGCGTGAGGTTATTGACATGGTGATGTCAGCTTACGAAAACGACAAGCAGATTTTCGCTATTGGCAACGGTGGCAGTGCTTCAACCGCTTCCCACATCGGATGTGATCTGGGCAAAGGAACCATCAGCGTTCCTGGAGGAGGGAGTGTTCCTGCACGAAAGCGATTTCGGGCAATCAGTTTAACCGATAATGTAGCGACTATGACGGCATGGTCGAACGATACCTCGTATGATGATATCTTCGTGGAACAACTCAAAAACCTGGTAAATCCAGGGGATCTGATAATAGGCATTAGTGTAAGCGGGAACTCGGGAAATGTGGTTCGGGCAATGCAGTATGCCAAGGCCGTTGGTTGCCATGTAATTGCTTGGACCGGTATTGGTGGAGGAAAGATGGGTGAGATTAGTGATTTGAGTGTGATTGTGGAAAGTGATCAGTACGGTCCGGTTGAGGACGTTCACTTGATTCTGAATCACATTTTGCATGCTTGGATTAGTGAGGAGTTGGCATCCCGAAATGCTTGACAGTAATTTAGTCCAACGATATAATACCTTCATAATTCCTGTGATCTCCAAGAGGTAGTGGTCATGAAATGGAAGCCTTATCCAGTCTTGATTCTTACCCAGATTTTCTTGTCACTTATAGTATTTGCTGCTTTTGCCGATGATATGCTTGTTTACCAGATTGACATTCGTAATGAAATTGGGAACGGCTTACGTGTTTACATTGAAAAAGGGATCAAACAGGCTGAACTCAATCAAGCCAATGCCATTATCTTCGACGTACATACGCCTGGCGGCGCTCTAAACGCCGCACGGGACATTATCGATGTTATTCAACGGTCGGAAATACCTACCATTGCCTTTGTCAATACCGAAGCGATTTCTGCTGGCGCGATGATATCCTTGGCATGCGATCAAATTGTTATTCGGAGCGGAGGAACAATTGGTGATGCCGCGCCGGTTTCAATTCAAGGTCAAGAGATTGGGGAAAAAGCCGTTTCCTACGTCCGGGGTAAAATTAGCGCGACTGCCGAACGCCAAGGACGGAATCCCGATCTGGCAGCTGCCATGGTAGACAAAAAACTTGTACTCGTTAAGTATGAAAATGGTGATATCGTCACGCTACGTCCAGATGAATACGAAAAAGAACGGGAAAGAGAAAAGCAAATGGAAGTTATTGCAGCCGAAGGAGAACTGTTAACACTAACAGCTGAACAATCACTTGAATATAATCTGGCAGAGGCAATTGCCGAGGATCGTGAAGAGATTCTGAAGCTGTATTCGATCGTTGAAGTTAATGGTGAATTAATGGTTTTAACGCAGAAAGCTATCATGTTAATACGAGACGAATTGGAAGGGGAGAAAGTCACAGTAACATCGTTAGCTGATGCAGAGATTAAAAGAGTTGCTCCATCTTTTGCTGATAAGATTGTAATCTTTTTCACAAATCCGATTGTCAGTTCTCTACTGCTTTCGTTGGGTATGCTTGGGCTCTTTATTGAAATTCGATCCCCGGGTTTTGGACTGCCCGGATTGGTTGGTGTGGTATGCCTTGGTCTTTTCTTCGGTGGTCATATGCTGAGTCAAGTTGAAGCTCAATATGCTTTGCTTGCTTTTGTTCTGGGTATCAGCCTGTTGATGATAGAAGCATTTGTGATTCCGGGATTTGGTGTGGCAGGCATCGCTGGCATCGGACTCATTATCTACAGTGTATTCTTTATTTTTGAAAACGCATATCAAACCGAACAGGCCATCTTTTTTCTCGGTGTTTCTGTACTAATTACGACTGCGCTTTTGGTTGCTGCTATCTATTTCCTGCCTAACACTCAAGCATGGCAACATCTTGTTTTGCAAACGGAAATAGGATCGGATAGAGGGTTTCACTCTGCAGCTAAAGAGGATTATTCAGAATATCTGGGTCAGACTGGTGTTGCACTCACTGCGCTTAGGCCGGCTGGTGCTGCCATGATCGGAAACAAACGACTTGATGTTGTTAGTGTTGGCGATTTCATCGATGCTGACATGTCGGTTCAAATTGTTGGTGTTGAAGGTTCGAAGGTTGTTGTTGAAGAAAATCGTCAAGACACAGGTTAGCTTCTGGAAGAAATCAGGATGAAGTGGCTGACAAGTTTTCTAGTCGCCTCCGGTGTTTTTCTTTTACTTTTTGAATTGGTGATCGTTGGATCTTCTGATTTCAGTGTTGCAGGGGTGTCCGGTGCTTTGCTGATAATAATCGGGCTTGGTACTATCATGTTGAAACACTTGGTTTTGCGTACAGAGATAGGATCGGACAAAGGTTATCATTCTGCGGCCAAGGAGGATTATTCAGAATATCTGGGTCAGACTGGTGTTGCACTTACTGTGCTTAGGCCGGCTGGTGCTGCCATGGTCGGCAATAAGCGGCTTGATGTTGTCAGTGTTGGCGATTTCATTGATGCCGATGTGTCAATTCAAGTTATTGGCGTTGAAGGTTCAAAGATCATGGTTGAAAAAAAACGCCGACAGACAAACTAACTTCTTCAAAGCACTTAGGGTGAAATTGCTGATAAGCTTTCTAAGTTCTTCTGATATTTTCTGTCTTTGCCGTTACAGGGTTTTCTGATTTTATTTGACAGTTGTATTTGTTGTGATTAGTCAGCGTTACATTATTTTAGGAGTCCTTTTTCGGCGTTTCTCGTTTTTGTGCAGAAATCCAGCGTGGTTTGTCAGGAATCTTGTGCGGTTCAATGCTTAAATGAGATTTATAATTCTAAAAATAATGATAACCTTATACGATTTAATCTGTCGTATTATTATTTGGTGATTAAAAACATAGTATTGGAGGATTAAATGGCGGATTCTATTTCGACTTTAATCGTTGTAATTGCTATTTCAGGTGTTGTTTTTCTTCTGGTCCTCATTTGGTTAATACCGGTGGGATTGTGGATTGCAGCGCTTGCAGCCGGCGTTAGGCTACGGATTTTTGGCGATCTAGTTGGAATGCGGTTGCGGAAGGTTAGTCCGGTAGTTGTTGTTAATGCGCTTATCAGTTCGACAAAGGCCGGGATTAGTTTGAAGGTTGCTGATTTAGAGGCGCATTATCTAGCGCGAGGCAACGTTGAACGGGTTGTAAACGCGCTGATCGCGGCAGATAAAGCCGGCATAGAACTTGGTTTTCAGCAAGCAACGGCAATTGATCTAGCCGGCCGTGATGTCTTTGATGCCGTTCAGGTCAGTGTAAATCCGCGTGTCATTACCACACCTGAGATCTCAGCAGTTGCTATTGATGGAGTGCAATTGGTTGCTGTTTCGCGTGTAACTGTCCGTGCCAATATTCAGCGCTTAGTAGGTGGTGCTGGGGAAGAAACTATTATTGCCAGAGTTGGTGAAGGTATCGTCAGTGCTATTGGATCAGCGGAAACCTATGAAGACGTTCTTGAAAATCCTGATATCATTTCGCGAACAGTTCTTGATCGGGGCCTTGATTCCGGAACGGCTTACGATATTTTATCGATTGATATTGCTGATATCAACGTTGGACGGAATATCGGTGCGGAACTTAGAGCCGAACAAGCGGAAGCAGATAAACTGATTGCTAAAGCAAAGGCTGAAGAGCGTCGCGCAATGGCCGTAGCACGTAAACAGGAAATGACCGCCAAAGTTCAAGAGATGCGAGCAAAAGTAGTTGAAGCAGAAGCAAAGGTACCGCGCGCTCTTGCTAACGCGTTCCGTTCAGGCAACCTCAACGCTTAATAGGACGAATTGAAAGGAACTATCAGAATGTCGTTATTCCCAACTGTTTTAGCTATTTTAATTGTTCTGTTTTTTGTGATTATTTTCA
>DTUY01000113.1 GCA_012963885.1 Candidatus Poribacteria bacterium
TGCTACCCAAAGATCTCGCGACTTGGCAAAGTGTCTACTGCCACTACCGCAAATGGTGCTAAGAAGAAAAGTGGTTTCTAATTCATCGTGCCCTACACCAACAACTTCGTCAGCAAGCGGGTCGACAAGCTCAACCCAGTGCAGCTATTATTGACAGCCAATTGGTCAAAACCGCCGCTCTGGCTGAGAGTTGAGAAACTGATGGCTACAAAAGATTGAAAGCCACAAAAGACATCTAGTGGTGAACACTATGGGAATTCCACTTGCTGTCTAGGTAACGGATGCTAAGATGCCCGATAATCAGGCGGCCTATCAACTATTAGAGTTAGTTGGCTTCTGGTGTGATACCATTCAACGCTTGCGGGCTGACGGCGGCTACCTCGGTGATTTGGAAACTTGGGTGCTGAATCTGTTTCAATGCTAATTGGAAATAGCCATTCAGCCGAAAGGTCAATGCCTCTGGGTCTTACTTAAACGGTGGTTGTGCAGCGAACTTTTGCTTGGTCTGCATGGTATCGACGATTGAGCCTAGATTATGAACGCAAAAGCCTGCATCCCGAAAACATGATCTCTATAGCCATGATTCAACTCCTATTGACACGTCTCTAATTTCTTCCAAACAGGTTCTTAGTGTTTAAATGACAGCTAATTGACAAAAATTCCTCTTGTTGCTCCACGCTTGATATTTCCCCAAGTTGTAGTTAACTTATCAGTAGATGCCACAGCTAGAAAAGATTCCATGCCATCTTCATAAATGGTCTTTGCTTCTTCTGCCGTCAGTGCGCGATTGAAAATCGATAGCTCATCCAGAATTCCAGCACCTTTGTTTCCTTTTCCATCATCACCCACCAGAACATTAATATCATTTCCAATTGCTGTTGGCAAAGGGTTCGTGGCCTTGTCAAGCTTACCGTTGATATAAAAAGAAACGGTTTTTTTCCCATCGTGTGTCACCGTCAGGTGAATCCAATTCCCATCTAAGGGGATTTTTGTGACTGCATGTGTTTGACCACTCGGCTTGTTTTCGTAGTCCCATATACCATCTTTTCCAACCCAGGTGTGGAAATTATCGTTCTCTCCAATTGTTTTGGAGATAAATGGCGACCAGCCAGCCCCTTGACCATCCCAGTTAAGCCAATAACTAACTGTGTGTCCTTTTCCTTTAAGCGCATTTAAACTGTTGTGATGTTGAATTTCGAAGGCACCGGCCCCATCATAGCTAACAGCTTTACCTGGTTTTCCGTTCACCCATTTTGGTTTCCCAATATATTTGCCATGGTTTTTGGCCAGAGATCCGTCTTTGGCATTGTTTCCCTGTCCTTCATCAAAGGAAAAATACAATACTAAAGATTCATCGATGGCTTGGGCTAAACCACAAAACACTAAAAACAAACCTAACAAACTAAGTACCAAGATTTTCATTGAATTTCTTCTCCTAATTTATTATTTAATGGTTAAGTAAGGTTAACATCCCAAAATGTTAGGATAATGTTTAAAAACGGTAGTCTTAACCGCAGAACATCCGCCTTTTGTTAAGGCATCGTATATCAACGGAAAAAATTACAAACTCCGGTTTTACGGGAATTAATTCCCGTAACAGTTATACAAGATGATGATTTAACGGCAATTTCTTCAACTGCACTGGTTCTCCTTTGGTACATCCATTTAAGTCTATACTTTCAGAATCCAATTAAGACCAGCATTTATTTGGGGAAGATGTCTAATTTGTTCACTCCGTCGATTTGGGTGAAATTGATTATAGATTCCTTAAGTCAATAGCCTTTCGCTCAGCACTAGCACGTCTAGCACCTTCAATAATGGCCAGATTTTGTCGGGCCTGCTTCCATGTGATCGGAATTTCGGTTCCGTTAGCCAATGCCCGAAAGGTTTGCATGAAATAGCCGGTGTGCCCAGCAAAAATTTTGGCTTTGGGTGCCATATAGTCGGGATCCTCTACCTGAATCTCCTGCCACTGCCGGTTGGAACGGTGAAAACGGTACAGCGATCGACCCCGTTGGACTAACCTCAACCCATCCTCCTGCGTGTGGACTTCACAAATGTTACTCTGATCGCCAGCCCCACTGGATGCTCCCCAAGATGTCATCACAGTTGAAACCGCTCCATTTTTGTGTTCTAGCAACAATAAGGCCACATCATCTACGTCAAAGTCGAAGAATTTGGTTTGGACGCGACCTTCTACATACTGCACTGGACTGCCAATCATACTCTCCAACAGATATATCTCGTGGTAGCAGGTATCGGCTAGACACCCACCACCTGCATCCTTGCGGTTTCGCCAGAAGTCCTGATTAACAGTATCCGTCGACTTGGCGAACAAAGACTTGGATCTACCAAAAACACGATCCCCTAGATCTTCTGCCAACAGTCGCATAGCTTCTTGTGAACTGGGCGAAAACAGAAAATTATGCACCACAGTATAAAGTACCTGATTGCGGTCGGTCAATTCTAAAATCTGGTCGGCTTCCTCCAAGCTGGTCGCCATTGGTTTCTCAGAGATCACCACCACCTGAGCCGACAACGCTTCAA
>DTUY01000114.1 GCA_012963885.1 Candidatus Poribacteria bacterium
CATCCATGCTAGTTTGAACTAGACTTCAGGCCAGTGTGGGTGGTTCCCATTTCTGATCTGATTACAGACTCAAACTAACCCACCGCTTTACCTCGATACTGCAATCGTGATAGAATCCGTCAATGGGAAGCTGGTACCCAACAGCGGCAGCAATACATCCACACCTTTACTGCGGGCAGGTAAACCGCTGGATTTGAAGGATATTCTTGACCATGTTACTATCAGGAAACCTAAGCTGTTGTATAACGACCACAAACTACTACTTTTCAAACCAATGCAATTGTCGTATGCTATTGCTCACCTGATTGAACAGCCTAATTTGGACACATGTGAATAGCCAACGGTTTGATTTCGCCAGAGGAAAACGATCTGATACCAAAAAAGACGGCAAAAAGTCAACACGTCTGATTTATAAAGGGGGATATAATCATTAAACGATTGACATCTATCCTATTGGCATTGACGACATTGGCCAGCACTGAAACACTTGCCGCCCCTACCCTGACTTCCTTTTCAGCTGCTGTTAACACTGTCATCACACCCGAAATTGAGATCACCTTGGCCGATCTCAAGAACCAAGGCGGTGAAAGTGTTGATATCAAGAGAGGGGGTATCGACAAGAAACTGAATTTTCGATCATGAGCCTGGCCACCTGTAAATACCGGTGGAAGCCTTTTAAGAAAGACAACAAAAATGCGTAAATCCATAAAATCAATCTTGTTTAGACCTTATCCGCGTCAGTAACTCTCATGATTTATAGCCTCCGATGTGACAGTTTAAGCCTGACTGCCTTTAGGAATCTCAAATCCTTTTGGAAAGACAGTCTCGTCATTTCAAAATTCATCATCTGATCAACTAACAATTAAGGTGTAACTATGGCAGATATTCAAATCCGTGACCATCTCGACACTGACTATTCTGACGTCTATACCCCTGAAGTTTTAACCGCCCTCAATTCCCTGGCCGAACTCAATGTCGAACGGCTGGACGTGATGCGCAAGCGAATGGAACGGCGGACAGAACGGGGCGAAAAACAGCAACCGCTCACTTTCCCCAACCCGGAGGAGAACATTGGACGCACAGAGATCAAGGTGCAGGACGCGCGGGACGGTAAATTCGTTGGGCCAGAGATTCCAGCCGATTTGCAACGGCAATGGATTCAGGGTACCGGGCCAGGGGCTAAACCCAACTCGCCCCTCGATCGCAGTATCCGCAACGTAGCCTACGCGCTGCTATCCGGTGCGGACGGCTGGATGTTCGACGGTGAAGACGCGCTGGGTCAAATCACCACTATGTCGCTGGACAATCAGCGCAACCTGAAACTGGCCATCGCGCGAGACGACGTTTTCATACGGGCTGCGGAGCAAGTAGCCAAAGAAATGAACCAGTGGGCGGTCTCTTTCCTGGGACACGAAACCATCGACGATTGGCAAAGCCAACTCAGTTTTACCACCAAGATCTTCCGCACGCGCGGACTGCATCTGGACGACCGACACATCCGCGACGGAGACGGGAACGGATACTCAGCCTCATTGGTTGATATGGTCACCTACATCGTTAACAACCATCAGCAATTGCAAGCCACCAATGCCTCCATCGTGCTGTACCTGCCCAAGATCCAGATAGCGGAGGAAGCGGCGTTGTGGAACGAGATGATCAGTGCTCTGGAGACGCACCTAGGTCTACCGGTAGGCACGGTCAAGGTGTACGTCTTGGTCGAACAACTGGAAGCCACCTTCCAACTAATGGAGATCCGGGCGGCGTTGGGCCGCCACTTTGTCGGCTACAACACCGGTCGCTGGGACTACATTAATAGCGTGGCCGACGCAGTGGAATGGGACAAGGATTTTATCAACCCCAACATCGAATCCATCACCATGACTTACGGCTACATGAAAAACTACGAAGACCGAGTGCGGCGTGCGGTCAATACGCCCGACCTCAATGGTAACTTCGCCCTCTGGCAGGGAGGGATGGAACCCAACATTCCGGTTGGTACGGAAGAAGGGGTGGCCAGCAGCATGGAGAAGGCAATAGCGGGGGGCAGACGTGAGCAGGAGGCCGGCGCCAGCGGTAAATGGGTGGCCCACTGGAAAATGGTACCCATCGTCCGACCCGTCTGGGCCGATATAAGTCAAGATAACCAACTGGGACGTGAATTCCCATCCTTGACCTACACCCAAGCCGACGCCGATGGTTTAACTAAACTGGAACCAGCACCCAGAACCATCCAGGGTGCACGCAACCTATTCAGTGTGGGTATTCAGTACGGAAACGCCTTTGGCCAGGGATTCCAGGCGGCAGCCTTGAAACCGGCCGACTTTTTCGACGACGACAGCATCATGTATCTAATGGAAGATATGGCCACCGGCGAGATTCGACTTGGTATCCTGTGGGAATGGTTGCATAAAGGCGGACATCTGAGTGAAGACGACACCGAAACGGGCACCAAGTCGGGCGATCTGTTTACGGCAGAACTGTTCCAAAGGCTTTTAGCGGAAGAATACGAAAAACTGCAACAGGCCAAAAACAAAGAC
>DTUY01000115.1 GCA_012963885.1 Candidatus Poribacteria bacterium
TAAGGAAAGAAAATGTCACACAAAGCGATGTGGATTTATCCGTGGGATTTAGCTGATGAAGGTATTGAATCAGTTATATCTTACTTGGTGGAGGATGTCGG
Organism: Candidatus Poribacteria bacterium; assembly: GCA_012963885.1. GTDB lineage: Bacteria > Poribacteria > WGA-4E > WGA-4E > UBA9662 > UBA9662. The sequence continues at coordinate 102 of DTUY01000115.1, forward strand.
GATTAATGCCGTCGCGTTGGCAACTGCCTACCATTCGGTCGAGCATCTGCGACCTCGATCACATGGCAGTAAATTTTATCGAAGTTCACAAGCTTCACTCTATTTCGAGCCGGATTCCGTTTTTTTCTCTGAAACCAAGTTGCGTCCATACGTTAGCCCACTTGTCAAGGGAAATCCTGTTTTGCCCAGGTTTGTGGAAGCCTGTTGCAAGCATGGCGCGAAAGCTGAATCGTGGACAGTTTTCTTGCACAATAGTTATCTGGCCACTAAAAATCCAGATTGTGCTCAAAGAAATGTTTATGACGATTCGATGCCCTACGCCCTGTGCCCAGCTAATCCAGATGTTAGAACCTATGCTGTTGGATTATCGCGTAATTTGGCCGCGATAGGAATCCAGATCATAGAACTTGAATCGCTGAGTTACATGAGTTTTGGACACACACACTATCATAGTAAATCCGGTGTTGACTTTGGTGGTGCGCAGGCGCTTTTTGGACTTTGCCTGTGTCAGGATTGCCGAAAGAGAGGAGGCAATGCGGATATTGATGTTGACCGTATGACATCTCAGATTCGAAATGAGCTTGATGATGTCTTTCAAAAAGGGAAAACTGATAATGATTTTGAGCATTACCTAGAGAAAATTGAAGGTTTGGAAAAATTCATACAAGTTAGACAAAGCGTGATTTCTTCGCTACTTCAAGAGATTAAAGACGCAGTTGACATCGAGTTAAACTTCATTCTAATGGGAGACAATATTACTTCAGGCTTTGCACCGAAGACAATTAGTCAAATTTCTGATAAGGTGGAAATCCTTGCTTACACACCGTCAGCAGACCAAATGAAAGATATGATCTACAAAAAGTATCAAGAGATTGATAGTCGTGAAAAACTGGTGGTTGGTTATTCTGTCTATGGCAGTAGCACTCCAAACGCAGAAACACTGTATAATAATGTCCAAACGGCTATGGATACCGGAGTGACGCATTTTGCTTTTTACAATTACGGTATTATGCCATCCCAAAATCTAGGTTGGGTAAAACGAGCAAACGAGATAATTGATTCCAAGTCTTAGTTTTTCCTTTCTTGAATCACTATCAATCGTCATTTTCAGCGTAAAGAATATCTCCCAATTTCATGTCCACTCGCCAGAGTTGAAAAATCGTATACTAACAAATTTACAATGCCCGAGTATATTTTCTCGCGGGAACAGCTGAAATATAAGGGGGTAAAGCGAGGAAAACTATGAAAGCTGCCGTTTTGTATGGACTCAACCAATCTCTTGTTGTCGAAGACATCGAACTGGAAGGTCCTAAAGAAGGTGAAATTGTTGTCAAAGTAGAAGCTACAGGTGTTTGTGCTACCATGTGATTACTGGAACCCTTGACGTTCCTTTACCTGCGGTGTTAGGTGATGAGGGCGCGGGCATTGTTGAGGAGATTGGGAAAGGAGTCACTTCAGTCAAGCCAGGCGACCACGTTATTCTTTCATGGATACCATCTTGTGGTTACTGTTTATACTGTGCTCAAGGCTATTCCAATCTATGTCTACAATCTAGACAAGGTGGCCCAGGTTGTTTGCTGGATGGCACGACACGTTACCGGAAGGAAAATAGAACTATTCACCATTTTGCTATGGTTGCTTCCTTTGCTGAATATAGCGTGATTCTCCAAGAGTGTGCCATTCCCATCGACAAAGATGTTGCCTTGGACAAAGCCGCTTTAATTGGTTGCAGTGTGACTACCGGTGTTTGTGCCGCCATCAATACGGCTCAAGTACATCCGGGAAGTAGTGTGGCTGTGTTTGGAGCTGGGGGAATTGGTTTGAACGTAATCCAAGGTGCTTCTCTTGCTGGCGCGGAGAAAATCATTGTTATTGATTTGGTACCATCGAAGTTAGCATTCGCCCAACAGTTTGGCGCCACCCATAGCATCGACGCCGGTGAAGGGGATCCCATAGTGGAAATCCGATCTCTAACAGATGGGTTGGAAGTTGATTATGCCTTTGAGGCCATTGGTACTGCTACGACTTATGTACAAACTGTTCACTCCATTCGAAATCGAGGTAAAGCCATCTGGATCGGTGCGCCACCGCGGGAACCACTATCCTTGGATGCGGAAACCGTTTTCTGGGGAGAGAAAACAATTATGGGAAGTAACTATGGTTCTGCTCGACCAAGTTATGACATGCCAAGATTACTGCACTTTACCGTTCCGGACGACTCAAATTGGATGAGTTAATAACTAAGACCTATCGATTAGAAGAGGTTAATCAGGCATTTGCTGATATGTTAGATGGGAAAGTTGCACGTGGATTGATCCGTTTTGAATAGATATCAACAGTCAAGAGATGAAGTTGAAAGGTTGTTCTAGTCATACATATGCTGAGATAGCTTTTTACGATTTAGGGTAGAGGGTAGATGTCGCTCATTTTCATGATTTTCTTTATAAATCAGAACAGACTCCTACATACCTAGAATTCTCTTGGCATTCTGGGTCGCATCAGTTGTGTTATTGGAATACTTGTATATTTGGTCATGGTTTCTTTGATCAAGCATGTAGGTGTAGGTCTTATCATAATATTTGAGCATGATTTCTACCGCGTTATCACAATTTTTTTGGTCAATTGACTCTAAAGCGAGTTTTACATTTAATCCCCCAAGTTTTCTCTGAATTCTTAAAATGCTTCCTTTCAAGCTTTCTTGAGGGAAGATAGTATATTCTTTAACCAATCTTTGAATTCTTAGGTGACGTGGCAAATCGAGGAAGAAAACAGGCGCGGTCTTCATCTGCATGAAAAAATTGTTGGGTATTGTAATTCGTCCAATAATTCGGCTTTCATCTTCAACCCAAACCGGTTTATCTGACTTCGTTTTTATCCATTCCATGGCCAACTCATTTTCAAATTGTTGGTTAGTAGGTTGTTCCTCTTCTCCCAGATGACCGAATACTGATCCCTTATGGTTAGCTAATCCTTCAATGTCTATAATTTGTTCACCCATATTTTTGAATTCATGTAGCACTTCAGTTTTCCCTGATCCAGTGAATCCACCTAGGATATGGATCTTCTTTTTTGACAGGAACGAATTAAGAACAAAATTTCGAAACGCCTTATATCCTCCATGTAAGGTTACAACATTTACATCTAAGGTGCTAAGTAACCAGGAAAAACTGTTGCTTCGCATCCCACCACGCCAGCAATAAGCTAACATATTATCAGAGTTGAGGCTTTTAGCTTCTTCTGCCACAGATCGAAGTCTTGGGCCAATGAACTCTAGCCCTTTTTTAACAGCCTCTTCTTTGTTAATTTGTTTGTAAATCCTACCTATCTCTGCCCTTTCTGTGTCTTTAAAGATTGGAATATTGTAGGCTGTTGGAATATGTCCTTTGCTGAACTCCGACGGAGATCTGACATCAATGACAGGCCATCTATGAGTCTTGTTTTTGTTTATGAAGTCTTTAGCTTTTAGTGAATCTGACATATGGCACGTTTTTATTTTACTAAGTTGGCTTGGTAATTAGAGATTATAATAAAAGTGGAAAATTGGCTACTAACAATGTTGACATTATGATAACCCGATGTAAAATAGAACCCACGGAACAACACAAATGTTTAAAAACACCGGTATCAATAGGAGGATCGAAATTGCTGTTTAATTCTAAAGCTGTTAACGAAAGTCAGGGGATTAAAGTCTCTCAAATGTCCGATTGGGTCATCGTAATAAGTAGGGATGCAACCGTTTCGGATGAGTATGCAGCGGAAGAATTCCAAAATTGGTTTGAGAGATCAACCGGCATATATCTTCCTTTGCATACCGATCAGAAGCAAGCCGATGGTCATATCTATATTGGCCAGTCATTGGCTGTTCTGGATCACAGTGAAATAGAAGATGAAGGTTTTCGTATTATTGTAGAACACAACCAAATTATTATCGCTGGAGGAGGTACGCGCGGAGCGCTGTACGGTGTCTATCAGTTTCTCGAGGATGGTTTGGGTATTCGATTTTTGACAGGTGATCACACGCATATACCTGATAGCTCTAACCTGTCAATCCCCTTTGGTGATTATGCATATCGTCCACCTTTTTCTTTCCGCTGGAGTTTTTATCGCGAAAACTCCGAGAATCCTGAGTTTGCTGCTCGACGACGAGTTAATACAGTTACCCCAGCTGAAAGACTTGGTGGGAATGTACCGCAACGCTTAATCAACCACTCATTTCATCAGCTTGTTCCGTTTGGAAAATACGGGGAAAAACATCCCGAATACTATGCTCTTGTAGATGGAAACCGTCACACGGATACGCACGGCGGCGGACCTCAATTATGCGTGACAAATCCGGAGGTAATCCAAATTGCGGCAGAATCTGCGATTGAACACCTCAATAATCATCCCAATCAAAAAAATATTAGTGTTAGTCAAGCCGATACGGCAAATTATTGCCGTTGTGATAACTGTGAAACAATTAATCAGGCTGAAGAAACACCGATGGGATCTCAACTCAGTTTTGTGAATGCTGTTGCCGAATTGGTTAAAAAAGATTACCCAAAAGTTAAAGTTGGAACCCTCGCTTACTGGTATACGCGACAAGTACCCAAGACAATTAGGCCCGATCATAATGTTCAGATCCAGTTATGCAGCATTGAATGTTGTACACTACATGCTATTAATGATCCGGACTGCGAAAAAAACAGATCCTTCTGTCAAGATATGGATGACTGGGGGAATATATGCGACGACATATGGATTTGGAACTATAACACAAATTTTAGTTGCTATGACCTGCCTTTCCCCAATTTACATTCGATTGCTCCTAATATTCGTTACTTTCTGAAGAATAATGCCAAAGGCGCGTTTATGCAGGCCAATGGAAATGGACTGACCGGCGAAATCTCCGACCTGCGGAACTACATCATTTCCAGCTTGCTTTGGAATCCTGATCTCAATGATGATGATATACTCGAAGAGTTTATCCAGTTACACTATCAAAGTTCTGCTAAACCAATAAGAAAGTATCTCGAAATGATACACGACAATGCAATTCAACTTGGAGTGCACCCGAACTGTTTTCCCTCAGCCGAGGGGGTGGGATTAGATCTAGAGATTTCAGAAAAGGCTCTGGGTTACTTTAACCAAGCGCTAGAAATGGCGGATGATGATACAATTCGTGCCCGTGTTGAAAAGGCATCAATCTGTGCTTACAAAGCCATGATTTTGACGGGAGAAGATTTGGAGGAGGAGAAGAGAAAAGAATTAATTAATCACTATATAGGCCTGGCAGAACAGTACAATATGACCCATGCCTCAGAACACAAACTGGCAACTGAATATTTTGCAGAGATCAGGTCGTAAAAAATAACTGTAAATATCTCAGTTCATATAATCTCGCACTTGTTGCTATAAATTGTCAAATCCTTGGATTCTGATTTTTTATTTACTATAAATCAAAAAAATATATGGAACTAGAATGGTTATTACTGGACACCGAGGGGCTGCTAAATTAGAGCCTGAAAACACATGCTTATCGATTCAAAAAGCAATTGACTTAGGCGTCGATCAGATTGAAATTGATGTGCACCTAACAAGGGATCAACATCTTGTTGTCATCCACGACCAAACGGTTGACCGGACGACTGATGGTTGGGGTGCAGTATCGGATCTGTCCCTGCAGGAAATTAAACAGCTTGACGCTGGAAAAGGTGAGAAGATTCCAACTCTGCAGGAAGTGGTTGATGTGATTCAAGGAAGAGTCATCCTTCAGATCGAACTTAAAGGCCTCGCCACTGCTGAACCGGTTGTTAACCTGATTGAGAAGAACAGTATTGAAAGCGATGTCATTTTAACTTCGTTTGTTCATGACCGTTTATGTAAGGTACGTCACCTCAATTCGGACATAGCTCTTGGGGCATTATGGTCAACACCGCCTGATGATGCTTGCCAACAAGCACTCGAGATAGGGGTGGAAGCGATACATATTCAACATCAGAATATCGACGTCGATTTAGTGCGAGAAGCCCACCTTCATGGATTGAAAGTTCGCGCTTGGAACCCGGATACGGTTCCAGAGATACAGCAAGTGATAGATCTAGGGGTCGACGCAGTCGGCTCAAATCGACCAGACTTGCTGGTTCAACTATGTCGTTAGAAGATGGCAAATAAAGGAACAGCCTAACTTGTTGGTCCAGATGATTGTTCTCTCCTGTATCAATTACAATGTGTTCTGGTTTTTTTACTGAGTTGGGGTTTAAAGAAGAATCCTCAGGTAAAACAACTCAATCAACGACATTTTGATTCTGTTCAGGACACGAATTCTGTCAGTTGGAATGCTGCTTTGATCAATTGCTTCCATTCTATCTGTTAAACGTTAACTACATTCAGTGAGAAATAAGAAATGAAGATTTCTGAAGAGGAACGTAGGAACAATAAATTGAATCAGGATAATCTGGTTCAGGCACTACGGTTACTTCGAGAATGCGGATATGTAATATTAGAAGCTGTGCTTCCTTCCGACTGGGTAGAGGATATGTGCTGTGCCTATAATGAAGAAGTCAAAAGACAATTCGTGGTAGAACAGCCAACGGGACATGGCGGAATATCAGTCCCCTTGCGCATGCCTTTCCTTGATCCGTTGGCAATCGAAAATCCTTTTGCCATGCAGATTCTAAAAGAGGCAATGGGAGATGATATTTTCTCTTATTTTCCTTACGGAAGTAACACTGCTTGGCCTGGTTGTGGAATTCAACACATTCATCGGGATACAGGACATCTTTTCCCAAACGAACCGTATGTTCTGCCAATCTCACTAGCGGTAGTCAATATGGCATTGGCAGACTTCACTGAAGAGAATGGAGCTACAGAAGTATGGCCAAGTTCTCATCTGATTACTGACCTTCAGCACAATGACAGCACCACCTTGGAAGAACGGGCGATTCAACTACCATCGATTCGCGTAATAATGCCGGCTGGTTCGGTGGTTGTACGCGATATGCGTTGTTGGCACCGAGGGATGCCCAATCAAACTCAGGTGATTCGACCCATGTTAGCTTTGGTCTATTTTCGTCGATTCCATCACTTACCGGATGACGCCCAGACTTTTCGGCAGACTATTCCAACTGAAGTTTGGGAACAGATGTCTCAGCAATCTCAAAAGATCTATCGCTATAACCAAGTCTAAGAATTAACAATACTGGTAAGGATAATTTTGCCAATAAACTGCCTGCAATGTTGATTAGATCCATCAGCCACTTTTCCTAATAGAAAACTGAGATTTTAATAATATCATGGATTCCCATAGTAACATAACCATTCGTCTATTGGAGAGTACCGATCTTCCAAAAATTCCCAATTTTTTTAGTGGATTGTCTGAGGCCAGCCGAAAATTTTATCATCCTTACACTTTTGATGACAGTGCGGTACAGCTGACTGCCGAAGAGATTAAAAATGAAAACTGTGTCCATATCGGTGCACTTAGTGATCAGAAGATGGTTGGGCACGTTTGGTATAGGGGAAGGGATGACTATCCGGTTCTAGGCATTGGTATCATTGATGCCTTCCAGAACATGGGAATTGGTCAAAGATTGATGCAACAAATTGAGATCATCGCTCAGCAACGAGGGAAATTAGGGATTGCACTGACCTGTTATCTGGAGAATTATCGTGCTATTCGAGTTTATGCCAAGCAAGGTTATCGGCTAGTAGGACGGAATAGTAACAATACACAGTTCCGCATGATACATCGTTTTGCTGACCAGCAGTCTCCCTTTTCGGTCCGCGGTGTTTATGCTTCAAGCATTCCATGGAATATCGCCCCGCTGACGACAGATACATGGAGTCTGGAGGACTGGAAATGGTATATCGAACTTCTGAACGCAGCGGGTTGTAACTTGCTGAAAATCTATATCTGGCCAACGCAATATTATCATCCTGATGAACTTAGCTTGGCCTGTAATGCCTGGCGTTATCCGGTATGGCATGATGCGCTGGCGTATGCCCGAGTGATGGGCATGGAAACTTATGTCGGTTTCTCAACAGGTACTGTTCCCCCATCGGTATGGTTGCGTTTCCCACAACTACGGGCGGAGGATGTCAATTATACAGGAATTACCCTCTGTTGGCAGCGTGGAAAGGAACAGATCCTTCCTTTTCAAGACTACCTGATTGATACCTTTGCCGATGTCACAGACAGCTTCGTCCTCTGGTTTGCTGATCCTGGTGCTTGCGTCTGTTCTGACTGCCGAGACTATTTGCGTGTCATGATAAACGCTTTCAGCACCTTGTCTGACAGGATTGACGGAAGAGCCAATATAACTCTTTGCCCTTGGTGGATTGAGTCCATTGAAGCTGGAAGGTTAGGTTTTGACTCCCATCCTAATTTGCGTCATCGACTTGCAACCGAAATCCCTGATGGCAACAGAGTGATTGTCCAGAGCACTGAGTATGAAACTATTGATATTATGAGGGAACATGGACTAGATCCTCTACCGCTTGCCTTTTTCCTTGATCCGGAAGGTGGTTTTGAGTCCAATAATATCTTACCTGAGCCTAAATTCCGGCAGATTGATCAATGGTTGGAAGCTAGCCTCGAATCCAAGCATAAGGCATCACTCGCTTATCGATTAACGCCTTATACTCAATATTCGGGTGATTATTATTTCTTCAATCGACAATTGAATCCTATGAAATCTAGAAACTCTATACTGACGCAACTTGGCGACTTTGTTTGTAATCCACGTGACCAACAGGAATTTGGTGATGCTGCAGCCTGTTTTGTATCAGCAATTGAGTCATTGGACGAATGGTGGTACGATCGCCATCGCCCCGATTTGGATGATGCTGTTGAGCAGCTTAGGGATCTAACCGAGTCTCACCATGCTGTCCAAAATCTAGCGGATGCGGCCATGATTCTACACCAGTTGGTCGATAGATCTACGGATCTATCAATCGAAGCATTGACTGAAGAACTGCGGCTTAAAATGAGTATAATGCCCATTTTCCGTGGATTAACGCTCGACTATCTGTGGTCAAGACGAGCGCAGGCCTTTCTTCAACTACGTGTTCAAAATTGGGTGGCCCGCCTAAGAAATTCTAGTTAATTATCAAACAGCCACTTGGGCATGGATACCATAAAATCAAAATTACAAACTGGCCAATCAATTACAGTTCTAACGGGTGCGGGAATCTCGGCTGAAAGTGGAGTGCCAACTTTCCGTGGATCAGATGGTCTCTGGAAGAATTTCCGGCCTGAAAAACTAGCAACTTTAGAAGCGTTTCAAGCAGATCCGTGCCTGGTCTGGGAATGGTACGATTGGCGTCGGAAATTAATTGAACCGATTGAGCCCAACCCAGCCCATTATGTACTGGTTGACATGGAAAACCAAACTGAACAATTTACCTTGATTACGCAAAACATCGATGGATTGCACCATAAGGCTGGTAGCCAAAATGTCTTGGAAATTCACGGTAACATCTGGAAGGTCCAGTGTACAAAATGTCAGTGTCTGAGTCACAATTCTGAGGTGCCAATTCAGATTTTGCCGACCTGTCATCAATGTGGTGGATTGCTGCGGCCTAAGGTTGTATGGTTCGGTGAGACACTACCGGCAAAAGAATTAGCCGCGGCACAACTTGCTGCAACCCATTGCGACCTAATGTTTATCATTGGAACATCAGGTCTTGTCCAGCCTGCCGCCTCGCTAGGTATTGCCGGGAAACAGGCTGGCGCCTATGTGGTCGAAATCAACGTTGAACGAACACCTCTCTCAAATATCGCAGATGAAACACGAATTGGTAAGGCTTCAGATGTCTTAATCGACCTTCTAAGCTAAGGTGATTAGCTAGCAATTGACTTCACTAAGAATATTTGAAAATGACGTCATGAAGTGGTTGCTCCTCTGCCTGTCGCTTGGCCAAGCGTGGCCCAGTAGGTCAGGTCAAGTTGGATGAACCCAAGCCGCTTGGGCGATCCTGCATCAGGTTGGGGTGACTTCATCAACACCGATTGGCTGGAAAACTTGGCTAGGTTTCTGAAGTCAAAGTAACCTCATTAACCCAACTTGTGGGTTTCCAGCTAGTTCTTCCAATTCATCAGCCAGCCTAGTTGGGTTGGCTACTGCAACTCGCCGAAGTTAAAGTACGTTTCCCAGAACACTGTGCAACGCGTAGTCAACATACACCAGTTGCGCACTAAACAGAAAATTGTTCTTCATGAGAGTTGCCTCGAACTGTTTCAATTCAGCGATGAATTGAAACATTAGACTGCTGTGCTTTTTCACCCAATGCCCCATGCAAGCTCGGCACCATCGATCCCGGTACGGCAGTACCGAGCTTTCCATGGTACAGCTGAAAGGTAATCAGGAGAAGGCCGATGCGGTGTACAAGATTAATATGGTGGAAGCGGATGTATGAGCGAGTGTGTCCGCTGGAACAGATTATGTTCTCTGTTTAGTTCTCTGGAAAATTCTGGGTTCAAATCTTCTTTAACAGCTCTACAGCGTTGTCAGTCACCTTGTGGAAAGCTTCAATGTATTGATCTAACAATATCTTATCTGCTGCCGGGAAGGCGGGAATTGTCATCATATCCTGACGTGGTTTTTCCGAACGCGGTAAATCTCCTTTCCTATACGTAATTTTATGCTGGATTTCCGGACGTGAAAACGCGGGATGGTTTCGTTCTTGAAAAATAGCTGAAAGGTGGTTGCTTCCGCCTGGAGCACCGCTGGCTACGCTGGTGCCCTCAGCACGTAGGGCTTCAATCAATTTGGGTTTAGGCAACTCGTTTAATTCATCAGCGTGGTAGCGGATATAAGGACTACTGTAATATCCGCGGAAGATGTATTCCGCTGGTTTCAGTGGATATATGCCTGAAAATGCGCCAATTCCGTCCATCAGGTACATTACGTTATCATCACGTTGTTTATTACGTTGATCTAGATGACGAAGTTGAACACGTGCTATCGCTGCACTAAGCGGTGAAATCCGGTATTTGTATCCGAAACAGGTAGGGGAGTACTTGTGATAGTCTGGGTTGGAAAGTTTGGAAATTCGTTCGTAGTGTCCCAAACAAATCGCTCGTTCATGCCAATCCAAGTTATTGGTAATCATCACCCCGCCTTCGCCAGAAGGCAAAAGTTTTCCCGCTTGCATACTGAAGCAGCCGATGTCGCCGATGGTGCCAACTTTCTGCCCTTTATAAGTTGCGCCGTGTGCGTGTGAGCAGTCTTCTACGACAATTAAGTTATGGCGTCGAGAAACTTCCATAATAGCATCCATCTCTGCTGGCATACCACCAAGATGAACAACAATTACTGCCTTGGTATTGGGCGAGATTCGTTGCTCAACATCTGCTGGATCTGGACAACCAGTAAATGGATCGATGTCACAGAAAACCGGAATGGCTTGGCTGGATAGAATCGGCATGTAGGTTCCCCAGAAAGTTGCCGCTGTTGTGATCACTTCATCGCCTGGACCAACTCCGATTGCAAACAAGGCACTGTGGATTGATGCTGTACCATTATTGTGTGCCAAGGCATACTTGACGCCGTGGTAATCGGCAAACTCTTCCTCAAACTCATAGATCGTATTAGAAAAGGAGATCTCCCCCGTTTTCAGTTGTCCAGTAACTGCGGCAATAACTTCATCATCGATAATCGGCCACTGCGAAGCCCGACTCTGATCAAGTGTGACAGCTTTCTTTCCACCGTGGATTGCAAGTCTACTGCTCATTTTCTGTCCTCCTAAGCGATAAGTTTCTCGGCATTTTTCCGAGCAATTGTTACTTTCTTTTCCGGATTGAAAACCAGATTTTTGAACCAATCGAAAATCGGTAGTTCTTGTCCCACACGCAATAGATCCGTACCGAAACAGAGTTTCTCCCAATGGTGTTCAAGAAAACCGGGGGTAAAACCTGAATCACATGTTAAGGTATTATACGCTGAGCACGTTGGTAGATCAGCGTATAAGTGAGGGTGAGCGGAGAGCAGGCAGTCAACTGCTCCTCCCGGAGTTATTTTACTTTAGGGATAGCCTCCGCAAACGGTACAATCCCCGGAAATCTTACACTACCAGCCTAGACCATGCATGATGAACTTTGTCTCAGGAAATTTTTTGACCATTTGTTCAGTATGCGGTAAACTGTTTATATCAATATTTAGGTGTGGATCGTAATGAAGCAGAACACCCCATCCGATTTTCCCGCAAGTTTCATAGATAACTTGTGAACGTGAATTATCAACCTCTAATCCCATTTTGTGCTCTCCAAAACCGCGACATCCCATCTTTTAGACGAATCTTTTCTGCCACTTCAGCCGTTAAAGTTGGCCAATCAGGTGCAAACGAGAGGTCACCGATGTGTGTGTGAGTGTCAATCATATCAGTCTTCTTCTTTCAAAAAATAACCAGATAAAATATCGCGCTTAGATTGCCCTGTTTTCAAGAATCTTTTCTAGACGGATGCACTGTTCTATTTGTTGCTAAGGCACAACATGTGATGGAACGGGCCATACGTGTCCTACCAATTTTGTGTTCTGTGTATCATCAATGTCACCAACTTGCCAAGTCATACCTTTTTGTGTTTCCCATCTCCATAATGGTATTGTCAAACATTTATCGTCGTTGGAAGCTGAAATATTGACGTGTATCGTAGTGGATCCTAGCTTAACAGCTTGGGTTCCCGACCGAGGTCTATCCAGCGCAAAGAAAATTAGTTTTGCCTCAGCGTCATTTGCTAATGTTCCAACTTGCCAATAATAGTTGTCTCTATCTGCTGAGTTGATATGGTAAACAGGTTGAGGCAAGTTTAGTTCTGGTTGCGATAGATCAAGACGATACATCATCTGGTTATAATCATATCCGGGGGTTGGATAATCGTTGCTGGAAAAAGTTTTTGTATAGGTGCCTTCCAAGTAAATCACTTTGCCATTTTGTTGATCGAACATCGGATGGTGTTTGGGGTTATAGAAGCTATACTGATGGTGAGTAATAATCTTACGGCCATATGCCCATGGGCCTTCTGGTCGAATCGCTTCCGAATACCATATCTCCCCAAGATATGAACTGCCGGATGATTCTGTTGTAATCATGATCCACCGATTTCGGTAAGCGTTCCAGTAAATGCTCCCATGGTGTGTCATCACCAATTTTCCAGATTCGGTATCTGTCAAAAGGTTTGGGGCTTCTTCCTCCACAATTTTCTGAACCTTTATCAGTCGCTGGATCATTTTCCTGTCAGCCCAAGGGACATCTTTACGCCAACCGTAGATTAAATTCCCATTGGCATCTCTATGAACATCAGGTAGCTCGTTACTTGACGTGGGCGCTAGAAAGGAATAGGATTCGTAACTGGCGGGATTCAGGATCGCTTCAACGTCAGCAGGCACACGCACCCACGGCATGGCACCTGCGAAATAAAAATACGGTTTGCCATCAACTTGATGAAGAAACGGATGACCTCGCGGAATCACCATTTGATCTTTGGGAAAGACCATACGATGTTGAAACTGCTTCTTCTCAACATCAAACTCCACAATGCCGCGTTCGTAAATATCTAGCCAATTCTGCACTTTCATATAGATGGCAAATATCCGTTGTGCTTCTTGGTTATCACCAAGCAACATCAGGCAGTCGATCCATGTAGGGCCTTTCCCTGGCATTTTGCATGTTTCCTTGGCAAATCCATTATCGTCAACAAAGTATTCAAAATCAATACCCTGTTCGGGTAACAGACCACCAGCAGTAGGCAATTTCGAGCGGGCACCCGGAACATGAAAATTGCCCAACGGATATCGTGCGTAGTTGGTATCTCCCCAGAACCAGTAAATGTAGTCACCGTAGACTACGTTGACTACGCTATCACTCCCCAGTACCTGTGCTTTAAGTGGTTCGCTGTTAGATGGAATAGATCTACCTAATTTCAGACTGTCGCTATAGATTCCTTGTCCGGTGATTCGGTACAACCGTTCGGCTAAGTTGAGACGCTTGACCTTGATCTCTGCTTCACCACCAGAGATGGTATACAATTTTACTCCTCGATAGCCAAATCCATCCTTCAAATATTCGTACCCATGGCCGGAAACGTGGAAAAAGACGTGTTGATCCATTAGTCCAGGTTCATGGAAAGCGACCAGCCCATTACTGTCTGTCCAGTATTTCCGATGATTAACAGTTTCGAGCTGAATTAGCGATACGCCACGGTTGGTTTCCTCATCTACAACTTTGATTGCAAAATACTGAGAAAAAGTCTTTACATGTGGTTGCATCTCCTGTGGCTGGCATATATTCGTCAGTGCCATAATGATGAACCAGATGTTTGGTCTTGATGCTATTTTATTACCCGCACTTGATTTTTTACCCGTTGAGGTTATCAGGCGCAAAAACTAATGCGCTATGCAAACTTTAATGATCCAGTATATGATTCTCTTGCAGTGGAAGGGAGTCAACGATTTTAGGCACAACTGTTTTTTTATTGTTGGTTGTCATAATATTTGGGTCTGTAGCGCAATATCAATGAGTGTTGGTAGAGGACGCGGTGTAATTCTAGCGAGGTTCGTCTGTTAGTTGCATGACCGATCCTCACCATGTGTTGCTTTTCGATGTGATTATTCTATTCACTTTCAGGAGGCATCCAAATTTATCAGAGTGGATAAATAGAAAAGTAGCGTACCTTAAAATCTTCTCAATTGGCGATTTGGATCTTTTCCCCCCTCTCAGCGCTCAAGTAAATTGCGTCCAGCAATTTCATAAATGCTAAGGCGTCGCAAGGAGATACATCGGGTGGATTCTGTCCACGAATTGCACCGGCAAAATCTCGTATTTCAGCATTGAAATCACCAACACCATGTTCTTCAAATTCGTCGGTAAAATTGTTGCCCTCGGTATAGATAGAACCAAGGAGGCGACGCGTTCCAGAACCTTGCGAAGTGGATTCCTGCTCAATAGTGCCTTCAGTTCCCAATACTCGTAGGGATAAATCCCATGCACGATCCGCCCAAGTGGGGATGACAGCAGAAGTATCCATTTGGATTGTCATCCCACCAACGAATCCAACCAAAAAACTGAGGTAGTCTTCGGAATGGCGATCCGCATTGAAGGTTGTTGGAAACGCGCTGTGACTAATGGCATACGCCCATTCGGGTGGTGGACAGCCCATTAAGAACCAAGCTAAGTCAAGGTAGTGGGAGCCGTGTTGTCCCAATGCCCCACCCTTTTTTCCCCAGCGATACAACCACTCCCTACCTGGTGGCACATCATAGTTGGTTCCACGTTCCCGAAAATGGTAATGCACTCGTGTATGATAGACACGTCCAATTTTACCATCAGCGATGATTGCGCGATTCTTTTTGTTTTCCTTTTGATGTCGCATGAAAAACGAGTAGACGAGCGCTTTTCTGGACTCTGCCGCCACCAAGTTAATTTCCCGTACTTCCTCGGCATTGCATCCATGGGGTTTTTGGACTAACACGTGCTTTCCCGCTTTAAGTGCGTCGACCACCATCGGCTTGCGTATATCAGGTGCGGTTGCAATTCCAACTGCATCGACCTCATCATCTTCTAGCAGTTCTCGATAGTCGCTATAGACTCTATGCACCTCGTTTTCTTCAGCAACTTGGTGAGCAAGTTGTCGATCAAGATCCGCAACTGCCCAGGCAATTGTGTCTTCACACAGTGTCGCTCCTGCTACCCAATTCCGGCCAACTCCACAACCGATGACTCCAATCTTAATCTTTTCTGGCATGTCCGTGTACCCTCATTTGAACTAATAGTTAGTTGGCAATGACCTGCTCTCCGTCAAGTGGGTTCAAAATACAACATTCTCTATTCTAAATTAGACCTCTTGCATAAGCCAATGAAACAGAAGTTCGGAGATTTTTGAGTCACATATGTCAAAGAATTTAACTGCCTCCCAGCTAGAACTTTGGTGGGTATTACTACTTATTATACAAGAGATATATTGAATAAATCGGTTCTGAGATCTATGGGCAGCAGAGCCTCTATTTTTCACTTAATTATAGCAATCTTTCCCACCTTTCTGGAATTCATAAGTTGAATGGAATAGACATATACACCACCTGCAATCTCCGACCGGCCTCCACTGAGAAGATACCATTCCTTTCGACCGCTATCATTTGGTTCAACCCGCAAAATTTCAACTAGTTCTCCATTGACGCTATAAATCTCAATTGTCGCACCAGACGGTACAAAGTCAAACACTATTATCCCTTTATGAAACTCACTAGATCGAACTGGATTTGGATAAACAATCACCTGACGTAAATCTATGACGGGATCGGGTGTCGGTGGAACGGTGAACACCTGGCTGGCGTGTTTGGGGTCAATCCGGTCATGATCAAGATCCTTTATTTTTGAAACGTGAATTTCGTATGTGACTTCCGGCATAAATGTTCCAGCCGGAAAAGTTAAAATAGCTCTTCGATCCATTTGATCTTGTATGATAGTCCTAGGCTTAATGCCTTTTGGCTTTTCCTGTGTACGTAAACTATAATTCTGTATATCTGACGTTGAGTCATCCATGCGCGTATCGAAGATGACAGCAACTTGATCAAAACCAAGAAATTCAGCGGCAATCATTTTTGGGGGAGTGCCAATTGGAACTGGTTTGAGACTGGGTTTATTGCTTTTACTAGCTGTTGTGGTGAACTCGAAAGCGACCAATCCATTTTGACTATTGACGTAAACCTCGTTTAGCCCATTATGATCTATGTCCCCAGTTACCACCTGTGGCGTTTGAACTATGGAGTGATACCACATCGAATCTCCATTCTGATCAAAGATATAAAGACCAGGATTTGCAATTATAACCAATTCGTTATCTATGTCCCCATCCACATTGCTGATTGTGAGGCTATTTCCATTTCGTTGATACGGTAACACTTCTTGTGACCATATTGGTCGATAGTTGCTGGATGCAGCGGTAAAAACCTGAAATTTCCAACGTGACGCAATTGAAGGAAGATCTGGCTCATCCACTTCACCACCAACTACAAATTCGGGGATACCGTCGCCTGTTAAATCACCTACTGCAAGTTGGTATGCATCTTTAATATTCATTTTGCTATGCCATTTGAGGCGAAAATTAAACTCACCAAACAATTCGTAAACTAATAGATCCCCATCGCTGTCACCAACCATTATTTCAATCTGACCATTGGCATCAAAATCTGCGATAGCAAAATCTTTGACGGCGTTAACGCCATCGGTTTCATTTTGAATTGTCGCAACTTGGTCGAAAAACCCCCTTCCATTTTTCGACCAAATAAGAATAAGCCCTGAATAGTTATTCGCACCAACAATTTCTTGAGTACCATCACCATTGAGGTCCTCGACTCGTGCAATTTCGATGATTTCTGATTCCCAAATAATTTTTTCAGGATAGCCATCTGGTGTCAGGCACTCAATCAGAAAAATACGGTTGCCATCATTGCCAAGAATTTCGATTAACCCATTCTGATTAGCATCACCAACCTGCAATGGTGTGAAGTTGAGTGGAATGGTGTATACGAGCTGATTCTCTTCATAAATTTGCACATTTTTTGTTAGAACATTGCCAATAGGTTGACCAACAATTTCCAGAAGGCCGTCGCGGTCGAAATCGGTGACAAAATTGGCTAAGTGAAGAGTTGGGATGCCAGTAGGCCTCTTCAAAAAGTTACTTTTTACAATCGTTGGCTGAATCGTTGGTGTTTGATGAAATTTTCCGATATTGTCATTGATAGTTTTTAGATCAGCACTATTTTGAGATTGGATGTAAAACTGATTCGCTTTGGATGGAAGCCAGAAAATATGTTCGCGGCTCAAGGAACTCTCCATAATCGGATTAAATTTCTTCCCAATATCGCGAGTGTATAAAATATCAGTTGTAAAATCATCTGTTGACCATGTCACGACCTTAAGTCGCTGACTACCCAATATCCAATTACCAATTTTTAGATTGTGTATTTGTGGTGCTGAATGGTCGACATGGACTACTGTGTGATCGTGAAGTGCTTTTTTATCGTGTGAGCGTGATTCCAGACGAATTGTGTAAACCCCCTCGGACATACCAGCAGTACTCCACGTTGCTAGCGTTTCTCTAAACTTTTGGCGTGAACTTGGGGGTGAAATTGGGATCCATTGGTTCGGTTCCTCTGAAATACCGTAAAAAAGTTGCCACTCTTTAAATTTAAACCCTCCTGCGTGTCCAATGATGTCAATACTTATGTTACTGCCAGTTCTGGTTTCCGGTGAGAGAATTCGTGCTTGCATCGAACTACTTGTCAGTAGCGCGCGTTTGGCATTAATCTGTCCAGCACCTAGAAACTCTGGGCTATCTGGAATAGGGGTTGCTGTCGAAACAAGAATGTCCCGTACTTCTTCATGGGTCAAGTTTATTCGCTTTGAAAACACTAACCCAGCGATACCAGCAACATGTGCGGTAGCCATCGATGTACCTGAGAGCAAGCGATATTTGCCATTAATGTGAGTACTAATAATCTGTGCTCCGGGGGCTGCGATATCTATACCTGACCCAAAATTTGATTGGTAGAATCTTTTTCCATCCATACCAGTTGATCCAACGGAAATTACTTTCCTGTAGCCAGCCGGAAAAATCACCTCAGAGTTCATATTGTTTCCACCTGCTGCAACCAAAAGGACACCACGAGCGTGGGCATAATTGATAGCATCCTGTAACACAAATGAGTTTCGATCGCTCCCCCAACTCATGTTGATAATTTTTGCACCGTTATCAACTGCGTAGACGATTGCTGCCGATGACTTGCTGTCTTGTAGTCCCGTTCCTCCGGAATCGAGTGATGTTCCTGCACGCAACGCCATTACTTTACAGTTTCGGGCAATACCTGAGATGCCGATTGCGTTGTTGACTTTGGCACCGATGATACCAAAGACGTGTGTGCCATGCCCAGTCAAGTCGGCAGGATCATTATCGCCGTCTGTAAAATCCCAGCCGAGCACATCGTCAGTGTAACCGTTACTATCGTCGTCGATCTTATTTTCGGGGATTTCATCCATATTCTCCCAGACTTGACTTGAAAGATCCGGATGTGTGTAAAAAACACCAGTATCAACGACCGCGATAACTACTTTTGGATCTCCAGTTTCAATTTCCCAAGCTTCTAGCGTGCTGATTATCGGCAGATTCCACTGCTGTTCAAACTTTGGATCGTTGGGGAGGAGTTTACTGTTTTGTGAAAATCTTATGATATTGAACTCCGCGACTTCAACATTGGGATGATTCTTGCACTTGGACTTTAAAAATTCGAGATTGATAAACGGTGAGAAACATAAAAGGTAGATACGTTCAAGCTTAGACCCAAGGTTGGGAAAACGAAGGTGAGGAAACACCCTCTCAGCCGATAGAACATTCATCTCCCGACAAAGATCTTTAATTTTTGTTCCAGATACAACTTGGACGATTAATTGACCAGGAACAATATCAGAATAATCTTCGTATGAAGCGGAAACAGCCATTAGTGAAATAACAGAAAAAGGAACGAAAAAGATTAATCTTTTAAACAAAAATTTTCACCGACACCAATCTTCGTCAAACAGAATAACAGCAATAGCTTAGTACGTCAATTGAAAATCATGTCGTCACTTTTTCTCGTTTTAATGTAAAAAAAACGTTGACAGAAAAACGATTGCAAATTATGATATAGTATTCTCTCAAGACAATAGATATTGTGTGATATAGAATGTAACACACAAGATATGGTGTTCTTATGAAATGTCCTTATTGTAACAGCCCATCCACAAAAGTGATGGAAAAGCGTGATACTGACAAGGAAAATGTAGTACGTCGAAGAAGGGAATGTGAAACTTGTTCCAAACGGTTTACGACCTACGAGCGGGCTGAAGTCCTAGATCTCTTCATTATAAAAAAAGATCAGCGTCGTGAAATGTTCGATCGGCGAAAGCTGCGGATTAGTCTGACCAAAGCTTGTGAGAAGCGACCAATAAAACATGAAAAGCTTGAAAGCCTGATCAGTGAAATTGAACAAAAATTAATTAGAATTCGGCGCACGGATATCGAAAGTAGAATTGTTGGTGAGATCGTTATGGATCTCTTGAAAGAAATTGATGAAGTTGCTTACATTCGTTTTGCCTCGGTCTATCGAGATTTCAAAGACGTTACTGATTTTGAGAAGGAATTACAAGAAATTTCAAAAACTGAGTAAAACCAATGACTTACTCAGTCTTTCACAAATTGTATGTTTATAACTATTGTTAAACTGTTTTAGGTTCACAAGGTGGTTAATATTATGGCTGCAATTCAACAGGTTAAGAAAAGAGATGGTCGCGTTGTGGATTTCGAACCACGCCGAATTGAAAATGCCATTCAGCAAGCTTCAGTCGCAACAGATAGTCATCTGCCAAACATGATTATTAACGATATTACGCGTCTAATTATTGAGGAAACTGAAGAGAAGTTCATAGACAAAGTTCCTGGGGTAGAGGACATTCAGGATGTTGTCGAACAGAAGTTGGTTGAAAATAATTTCTTTGATGTTGCCAAAGCCTATATTCTTTACCGAAAAGAACGTGAAGAAATGCGTCGCTTAGAGGAACTTGAAAAAGCTGGTAAAACTGGCGAGGATTGGATCAACGTCAAGAAGAGAGACGGAAGCCTGAGAAGGTTTGATAACGAAGAAATCAAGAACACTCTTGCCAAGTTCTCAAAAGATATTGATGCAACCTTGGATCTAGATACTATCGTCGAAAGCTGTAAGAAGAATGTATATGATGGAATTACAACACCTGAAATTAACCAAGTACTGATTATGGTACTAAGAACTCAAGTAGAGTACGAGCCGATTTTCTCACTGTTGGCAACACGTGTTTTATTCAATGACCTGTACAAGGAAATTCTCAACACTGATCGGTTCTCAGCTGGTTTTTCAACACTTTACCAAAATATGTTTGAGCGGCAACTTAAGCAAGGGGTTAGTATTGGTCGTTTAGATCCAAGACTGCTTGTTTTTGACATACATCAGTTGATAGAGGCAATCAGGCCCGAAAGAGACGATAATTTCCGCTATATAGGTGCTCAGACGCTTTATGACCGATATTTTCTAAAAGGGTACGATCAAAGCGTAATTGAAGTACCTCAATACTTCTGGATGCGAATTGCAATGGGACTGGCAATTGATGAGAAAAATCGTGAGGAAAAAGCAATCAAGTTTTACAATGTGATGTCCAATCTTTACTATGTGCCTTCGACTCCAACGCTTTTCCACTCAGGAACAACACATCCACAGATGAGTTCCTGTTATTTGACAACTGTGGAAGATGATTTGGTACATATTTTTAAGTGTATTGGTGACAACGCGCAATTGGCGAAATGGTCTGGTGGTATTGGTAACGACTGGACCAACATTAGGGCAACGGGGAGTACAATAAGAAGCACTAATGTTAATAGCCAAGGAGTTATTCCATTTTTGAAAATTGTTGATTCCGCCACCGGTGCTATTAATAGGAGTGGAAAGAGACGCGGCGCAACCTGTGTATATTTGGAGACATGGCATTACGATATTGAGGATTTTATTGAGCTTCGGAAAAACACGGGCGATGATCGCCGCCGCACCCACGATACAAACACTGCCAACTGGATTCCTGATCTTTTCATGAAAAGGGTTTTAGATAATGAAGATTGGATGTTGTTTTCGCCGGACGAGGTACCAGATCTCCACCATGTATACGGCAGAAAATTTAAAGAGCGTTATGAACACTATGAGCGGAAAGCAGAACGAGGAGAAATCAAGCTGTGGCGAAAAGTCAAGGCAATTGATCTCTGGCGAAAGATGGTTACGCAACTCTACGAGACAGGTCATCCGTGGATAACTTTCAAAGATCCTTGTAATATTCGCTCACCGCAAAGTCATATTGGAATAATACACAGTTCGAATCTCTGCACCGAGATCACATTAAATACATCACGAGATGAAACGGCTGTCTGTAATCTCGGATCAGTTAACATTTCAAACCACATCTACAAAGGAAAACTTGACCGAGAATTGTTAAAAGAAACAGTTACAGTAGCTATGCGAATGTTGGATAACGTAATAGATCTAAACTTTTATCCAACCCAGGAGGCGGAAAACTCCAATCTGAAACATCGTCCGGTTGGTTTAGGTCTAATGGGATTTCAGGATGCATTGTACAAGATGGATTTGCAGTTTGATTCATCGGATGCAGTTGGGTTCTCCGATGAAATGATGGAGTTCATTTCCTATCACTCGATTCTTGTCTCATCTGAAATTGCCAAAGAGAAGGGATGTTATGAATCATTTTCTGGATCGAAATGGGATCAGGGCTTGTTCCCCATTGATACCTTACGCCAACTTGGTCAGGAACGGGATATGGAAATTGAAGTGGATCTGGCAAATCAGCTTGACTGGTCGGTGGTGAAAGAACATGTTAAAGAGTATGGCATGCGGAATTCCAACTGCATGGCAATTGCCCCAACGGCGACGATCGCGAACATCAGCGGTTGTTTCCCATCTATTGAACCTGCGTATAAGAATATTTATGCAAAATCAAATCTGAGTGGTGAATTTACTATTATTAATTGTTTTCTTATCGAGGAATTGTCTAAAGAAGGACTTTGGAATCGAGAAATGCTTGAGAAGTTAAAATACCATGATGGCAGTGTTCAAGCAATTTCGGAAGTTAGCCCAGACGTAAAAAGAAAATACAAAGAAGTCTTTGAAATAGATCCTGTTTGGTTGATCAAACATGCAGCCGTTCGTGGTAAATGGATTGATCAAAGCCAATCTTTGAACATCTTCACACCCTCTGTCTCCGGCAAAGAGATCTCTGACATCTATTTTGATGCTTGGAACCGTGGGATTAAAACGACCTATTATTTGAGGACACTGGGAGCTTCGGCCGTTGAAAAAAGCACGATTGATATTAACAAAAAATTCAATCATACCACTTCCATGACAGAAGACAAAATGGAAGAAATGCCCCTTGGTAGTAACGTCCGCAATATGGATGACAAAGAATGTGAAGCCTGTCAGTAATTGGTGTATCTGGTGCGTGACCTGTATTGTTTAAATTCTAGCCTAGGCTTTATCTTGGAGCTTGTATGCAAATTGATTTCCCATTACATAAAACCATCATCAATAATTCTTCCACAGACCCTAACAAAATCTTACCAATGCAGTACAAGTGGGCTAGAGAACATTACAAGAAGGGGGTTGCCAATAACTGGGTTCCTGAAGAAGTAAATATGCAACAAGACATCGCAGTCTGGCGTAGCCGGGATGAGTTAAGCAGTGATGAACGAAGATTAATTCTATGGAATATGGGATTCTTCTCAACGGCAGAGAGCTTGACAGCTAACAACATCGTTCTTGCTATTTACAAACACATTACTAATCCAGAATGCCGTCAGTATTTACTTCGTCAAGCCTATGAGGAGGCAGTACACACTGATACATTTATATATTGTTGTGACACTTTAGGAATTGATCCTGACGAAGTGTATAATATGTATGAGCGAATTCCAAGTATTAGGCGGAAGGATCAGTTTGTTATTGAGATGACCAAGTCGGTCATGGATCCCAACTTCACAACTGTCGGAGAGAAAAATATTCAAAAATTTGTAAATGATCTTGTTGGCTATTATGTTATTATGGAAGGAATCTTCTTCTATGCTGGTTTTGTGATGATGTTATCATTCCTACGGCGTAACAAGATGGTCGGGGTTGGAGAGCAATTTCAGTTCATTTTGCGTGATGAATCAGTTCACTTGGCATTTGGATCGGATCTCATTAATACAATTGTTGATGAAAACCCATCGATTTGGACGGATGAATTCACAGCGAATATTTCCCAGAACATTCAAAAATCGGTTGAATATGAATATGAATATGCTAAAGATTGCCTGCCTCACGGAATTCTTGGATTAAATGCTGAAAGTGTAAAACAATATATCGAGTACATTGCTGATCGGCGTCTAGAAAGAATTCGGCTTGAAAAACTTTATGATGTCCATAACCCTTTTCCTTGGATGAGTGAGGTCATGGATCTTAGAAAGGAGAAGAATTTCTTTGAAACGCGCGTTACCGAGTATCAAACTGGTGGCGTTTTGCAGTGGGGTTAATTTCCACTTTTCTTGATTTGAAGAGTACCTGATCTTACAAAAGGAGATTTCTATTGTGTTAACAACAGGAGCGGAAAACGTAAGTCGCGATTTACGGCTGTTTACAGGTCGTGCTAATCCTGAGCTTGGAAAAGAGATTGGTTCAATTTTGGGTGTTGAACTTGGAAAAATTGCTATCACAACTTTTCCGGATAGTGAAATTCACGTTCAAATCGAGGAAAGTATCCGAGGAGCAGATATATACATCGTTCAACCAACGTGTGAACCGGTTAACGACAATTTGGTGGAACTGCTCATTGTGATGGACGCACTGAAACGTGCATCCGCACGCCAGATCACAGCAGTGATTCCTTATTTTGGGTATGCGCGCCAAGATCATAAATCAACTGGTCGCGAACCAATCAGCGCCAAGCTAGTGGCTAACCTGCTGGCTTCTGCTGGTGCCGATCGTATCATCTCGGTAGATTTACACGCTACTCAGATTCAGGGATTCTTTGACATTCCGTTTGATCACCTAACAGCGCTGGCAACCTTGGCTACCTACCTCAAGGAAAAGAATATTGAGAATGGTGTCATTATATCACCTGATGTAGGTAGGGCCAAATTCGCGGAGAATTATGCTGATCTGCTTGAGTTGCCGATGGCTCTGATGCATAAGCGGCGTGCTGGCGTTGGTGGAACTGAAGTCGAAGTAAAAGCGGAAATTGTTGGTGATGTTCAGGGCCGAACGCCTATTATCATTGATGATTTGATTGCCAGTGGCAGCATTTACAAGCATGCAGATTCCTTGGTGGCCGCAGGCGCTAATCCTGCTTATATTAGCATTACCCATCCAGTCCTAACAGGTAATGTAGCACAGCGGCTCAATCGTTCATCAATTCAAGAAATCGTGACAACGAATACAATTCCTGTGCCAGCCGAAAAACAAATGGATGGTAAGGTGAATGTGCTATCGATTGCTCCACTTCTAGCAGAAGCAATTCTTCGCATCCATCAGCACAGATCGGTTAGCAAGGTTTTCTTAGATCAGCAAGTTATATTCCCAGTATAACAACAGATTGCTCTGTTCTGTCAAGATGCATAGTGAATTTGTGTGTCGTGAAGTCGTTTAAGCATGTCATAGATGAAATAACGTGGAAGTAAATGGATGAAGGTTTTGCTTTTGGGAGCAAATGGTTATATGGGGCCTCATCTTGTCAAGGTCCTAGAGAAGTCTTATCAACTTCGAATTACCGACGTTATGCCGATTGAATCGGAACATGAAACTATGGTTGTTGATGTGGCAGATCTAAATCAGGTGATGGAAGCGACAGGAGGCATGGATGCTGTCATCAACTGTTCAGTACTGCGACATGATCGAAAACTAGCCTTTGATGTTAGTACACGAGGTTCCTATAATACCATGCGTGCTGCGGTGGATCATAAAATTCAGCGTGTAATTCAGACTGGGCCGTGGACAGCCACTAATGGGCAAATGATCTTTGACTTGGATTTTGAATTGAATCCAGATTCCCCACCAAGTCCTAGTACTGAAGTTTACGCCCTTACGAAGTCGTTGGGTCAGGAAATTTGCAAAGTATTTACGGAAAATTACCATAGTTTGTATGTACAGTGCTACCTGTTTTCTATATTTGTTGATTATGACGATCCTAGAGAGGGCTGTAATAGCAACGAGTTCCAGTTGAGTTGGCGTGATACAGCAGAACTGTTTCGGCTTGGCTTAGAGGTTAAGTTGACAGATCTACCGTCACGGTTTGAAATATTTTACCCATCGGCTAACCTTCCACATCAAAAATTTGAGTTTGATAAGGCACGAAAAATCCTTGGTTTTGTTCCACGGGATAATTTTGAAAAAATGTGGCAGAAAGAGTAAATGATGGAGAGGAAGCAACTGTGAAGTTTGAAAGAAATGATATCCTTAATCGGCTCAGAGAGAATATTGAATCAGGACAACCAATCATCGGTGGGGGTGCAGGCACAGGTTTATCAGCCAAGTGTGAGGAAGCAGGTGGAATTGATCTAATCGTGATTTATAACTCTGGGCGTTTCCGCATGGCAGGACGTGGTTCACTAGCGGGTATGATGCCGTATGGCGACGCCAATCGGATTGTCATTGAAATGGCGAGCGAAGTGCTTCCAGTGGTGAAAAACACTCCGGTTTTAGCTGGTGTTTGTGGTACGGATCCATTTCGAATTATGGAAAACTTCTTAAAAAAAGTTGATCTGACAGGATTCTCCGGTGTGCAAAATTTCCCAACGGTTGGGCTAATTGACGGGGTTTTTCGTCAAAATCTTGAGGAAACAGACATGGGATATGGCCCAGAAGTTGCCATGATTCGAACCGCGCACAATCTCGGTATGCTTACAACACCATATGCCTTTAATGCATCAGAGGCAGAACAGATGGCTGATGCGGGGGCGGATATCCTCGTGGCTCACATGGGATTAACAACAAAAGGTACAATCGGGGCTAAAACAGCCTTAACACTAGGAGATGCAGCCAAAAAAGTGCAGGAGATCCATGATGCGGCCAAATCGGTTAATCCAGAAATTCTGGTCATTTGTCATGGGGGGCCTATTGCTGAACCGAGCGATGCGCAATATATCCTTGATTATACTGAAGGTGTTGTCGGGTTCTATGGGGCTTCAAGTGCTGAACGGCTACCAACTGAGCACGCGATCAAGGCTCAAATCGAATCATTTAAATCAATTACTTTTTAGATCGTGGTTTTTTCAGTATAATTGATTCTCTCCCTCAGAATTCCCACTTCAGCAAAGTCAATTGATGTTGCCAAACGAGTAATCCAACTCCGGTTCCAACTGTTGCTCCCATTAGCACGTCTGAAACGTAGTGTCGTCCAAGATAAATTCTGGAAAAACCAACCATCCCCGCGCCGATGTACAAAGGGATTCTCAACTTTGGATGGCGGTTTCCTAGTATGGTTGCCATAGCAAAAGCGTTTGCTGTATGTCCTGATGGTAAGGCAGGAGTATCAGTATCATGTATATCAAGAGGGCGGCGTCGATTAATCAGCCTTTTTGCCGTATAAACAATTAAGCTGGATCCTAAAAATGCTGATGACATCAACCGTCCAGTTTGCCGATTCTTTTCTTTGCCATAAGTCACAGTTAGAAGAGACAATCCAATAACGGCATATGAATTGCCAAAATGCGTAATATTCTTCATCAAAGTGTGTCTTATTGATCCGGAGTTCTTTTCGTCATAAATCGCATCAAATATTTGTTGATCCAGTTCCTCCAGTGTATTGGATTCTGCCGAGGAGATAAACGTGAAAATGATAAGCAGGGTAACCGATAAAAACTTTAGATTCTCTTTCATTTTTGCTTCACAATCATATTTTGACCTGAATCAATTTCTGCCGAGAAGTCTGGGGGAATCACCGTTGTCGCACTCAGTTCAACTATAATTGAGGGTCCATTTATTTCACTCCCTGTTTTTAGATCTTCTCGATGATATAAATCAGTTGGATAATTTTTACCATTAAAGATTACATTCTTATGATAAAATTTTTCGCGGCTGTTTGATCCTAGGTTTTGAATCGTGTCCATTGAATCTTCTGTTTTGCCAACGGCGCGAACTCGCAAGTTAACAATTTCTATAACAGTATCATGTTTAGCATGACCAAAACGCTGATTATGTATGCAATGAAAACTCTCTGCAAAATTTGGAGTAAATTCAACGTTCAATTCGTGTGACTGCCCAACATAACGCACATCTATTGTTCGATGAAGGGTGACTTGGTTACAATCAAAACCTTCGGCTAACATATCATCGTTTGCTTGGCTAATTAATTCGGAAAAATTATGGCTCAGTTCAGAAAAAATGGTTGTTTCAATTGATTTTCTTAAAACCGTTTGCGAATAATCTTTAACCACGTCTGACAGTATCATGCCGTATGCTGATAGCAATCCGCAATTCGGTGGAATAACGATAGTAGAAATACCAAGATTCCGTGCTAGGTCACAGGTGTGCAAGCCTCCCGCTCCACCGAAAGATACCAGCGCAAAATCGCGTAGATCGAATCCTCTCTCTATAGAGATTACTCGGATTGTCCGCTCCATTTTAGCGTTTGCAACATCTATAATTCCTTCGGCCGCTTGGATAGGAGTGAGTCCAACTTGATTAGCAAAATTGGTGATTGCCTCGTTTACGAGCTCAGGGTTAAGCGGCATATGACCGCCAAGAAAATGGTTCGGATCAATTCTCCCTAAGTACAAGTTTGCATCGGTTACCGTAACTTCTTTACCTCTTCCATAACAAATTGGGCCAGGGTCAGCCCCCGCGCTTCGAGGTCCAACCTTGAGGGCTCCACCTGAATCAATTTCGGCGATTGATCCACCTCCTGAACCTACCGTCTGGATGTCAATCATTGGAACTTTAATCGGTATACCGCTGATGTTGCTTTCAGTTGTCATAGATATCTGAGTATCGCAGAGACTAACATCGGTTGATGTTCCTCCCATGTCAAAGGTAATAACTCGGTCGAAGCCCGCCGTTTGTGCAACTTTCAAGGCTCCAATAACTCCACCTGCTGGGCCAGAAAGTACGGTGCGAATTGGCTGATCACATGCCGTTTGAGCTGAAATACTTCCTCCGTTTGATTGCATGATACGAATTGAAGATGGAAGTTCTGTTCTTAGTCTTGAAATGTAGCTGTTAACTTTTGGTTGGATGTAGGCATTGGCAACAGTTGTGCTGAATCTTTCAAATTCTCTATATTCCGGCAAAATTTTATGAGATGCTGATATTGGGATATTCAAATCAACTGCTTTTCCCTCTACAATTTGTTCATGTTTCGGATTAGCATATGAAAAGAGAAAGCACACTGCGATGGATGAAATCTGGTTCATGTCAGCTTGATTGATGATTTGGTCAAGTCGATTTATATCGATTGGGGTCTGAATACTACCATTGTGTAAAACCCTCTCACATACACCAAATCGTTGCTCACGAGGTACCAGAGGAATAGGTTGCGTTACATTAAAATCGTATAAATCCGACCTAGCTTGCCTTCTTATCTCCAATATGTCTTCAAAATTCTTCGTAGTAATCAAAAGGACCTTAGCACCACTGCGTTCGATTAGCGTGTTGGTAGCAATGGTAGATCCATGAATAATTTCAATATCCTGATGTCTGTTAACACCATTCATCTCTAAAATTTGATGGATGCCTTGTAATACAGCGAGTGCGGGATCTTGGGGAGTTGAGAGGATTTTATGGGTGAATATTTTGTTGTCAACACTCATCACTATGTCAGTGAATGTTCCACCTGTATCAACACCTATTTTAACCTTGGAAAAAGATTTTCTCATTCTTCTGTTGAATTCACGGGTTATTTGAACAACCGAAATTAAAGTAACAAGATAATATTTTCATTTCGCCATTCAATTGAAAAATTCATGAAGGGGCAGATGTTATAGTGTCAAAGCATAATTCGATTGAATAACCTACCCAAAAAAGCTTAATATGAACCACTCGAATCCAACACTAGCCAGCTGGTTTATATCCTTTCAAGGTGGTGTGAATTTGTTGAAAGACGCTGCCCCAATCACCTTGATCTTTCTGTCGAAAAAGCGTCATAGAAGGATACCACGGAGTGTCAGAGCGATCAGTTAGCCATCTCCAGTCAGCACCATAGTGCAATAGCGTCCAGACCGATTTACCTAGTGCTCCAGCCACATGTGCTGTCGTATTCGAGATGGTGATTACGAGATCAAGAGCAGCAACCTGGGCGGCAAAATCATCAAGATTCTCAAGTGGATTTATCTCCTTATCGCAATAAATTGATATACCAGTAGCGTTGGCAAACTGATCAAATTCATGGTCAAAATCGCCGTATTCGTATTGAAGGTTAATAAAAAAGCAATCCTTTGAGGATAACAGCGTTTCCCACTGCTTAAGAGGTGCGCTTTTTTGTTTGCCAATATTTTTATTTACACTTTTCCAGGAGATGCCGATTAGTGTTTTTCCTTCGGCTAGTTGTTGGTATTTATGTCTGAGCCTTTGTTTCATGTGATCACTGGCTTTAAGATAAGCCTGACGTTTGGGGAAATCCTCCTCATTTGTTAAAAACCATTGGGGAAGACTGGCAATTGGGGACTGGAAATCGATAGTTATGTCAAGGAGCTGGGGATCTGGTGGAATGTGGACTGTACGGAAATGAATGGTAGGAAAAGAGCGCTCTAAGATAGGAAGTAGACGGTGTTCAGTTTCGACAAATATTCTTTGAGCTTGTTCTTGTAATTTAACGAGTAAAGATGCAAACATAATATGATCACCTGTGCCTTGTTCCTGCCAAATGATAATCGATTTACCATCTAGTGAACTACCATCCCACATCGGCTGCGGAAAATCCCTCCTATTTTCTGCCGCGAATTTATCACATTTCCACCGCCATTGATACTCTTCCCAACCTTGCTTGAAGTTTCCCAGTTTTAAGAGGGATAACGAAAGATTTTTGTGTGCTTCAGCGTATTGGGGATTGATCTCCAATGCTTTCTGATAGACTTGAATGGACTGGTCCAGTTCACCTTTTGCCTCGAGGGTATTACCGAGATTTGAGTAGGCTGGTGCATATTGGGGATTGATCTCCAATGCTTTCTGATAGACTTGAATGGATTCGTTCAACCGCTCCATTTCTTTTAGCACATTGCCCAAATTATTATATACTTCAACGTATTGGGGATTGATCTCCAATGCCTCCTGATAAGCTTGAAGAGACTCATCCAACCGCTCCATTTCTTTCAGCACATTGCCTAAATTATTGTATGCTTCAGCATACTGGGGATTGATCTTCAGTGCTTGTTGATAGGACTGAACAGATCGATCCAGTTGTCCCATCTCTTTGAGTGTCACTCCAAGATTGTTGTGTATCTCAGCATCATCAGGGGCAATCTCAAGTGCTCGCTGATAGGCCTGAACAGATCGATCCAGTTGTCCCATCTCTTTGAGTGTCACTCCAAGATTGTTGTGTATCTCAGCATCATCAGGGGCAATCTCAAGTGCTCGCTGATAGGCCTGAACAGATCGATCCAGTTGTCCCATCTCTTTCAGTACGTTGCCCAAGTTATTAAAAAAGACGGGTTGTTCCGGGGAGATAAGAACCGCTTGTTGAATACGCTCAACTGCTTTCACATAGTTGCCGTGTTGGTATTCCACCAATCCAAGCAAATGTGATGAATCTGCGTGTTGTGGATTCATGTCTAGAATTTCTTGATACTTTCTCTTGGCTTGTTCAAGTTGTCCAGATTGATGATGTTGAATCGCCTGTTCAAATAGCCTGTTAATGTCAAATTGAGAGCTTTGTAAATTAT
>DTUY01000116.1 GCA_012963885.1 Candidatus Poribacteria bacterium
CATGCTCCGCATGCTGAGAGGGTGATTATTGTAAATAGGTTGGTTGATTGGATGAGCGGACTGTTAGTCAAGGTGGAAACATTACCAATGAATTATGAAAACGAACCCCGATCTTGAAGCATTTAGTTAGGGTTCGTTGAACAGAATTCTCGAAATTTAGTAATTGAATATTTTATCAGCTGCTACAGTTAACTCTGCCCCTCTTGCAGGCGAGATCAATTCTGCGTTTTTATCAGCTAGGTCTTCTTCTGTAACCCCACGGGCTACGGCACATCCGCCTCACACGAAAATGGGGATTTTGTGTTCGAATACCTGCTCGATAATTTCTTTTAGTGGAGGCCAACCTACACCATGGATCTGATCTACAAGATGATCCAGCATTAAAAAGGCCGCTTCCCCTTGCAATAATATTTGTGCTTTAAAGCCAGCATCAATCGCCCCAATAGCAGCCAAAAACGGCAATGTTGCACGTGTTGGGTCATCCGTTCCATAAGTACTGGAGTAAAGTATTGTTGTCATAGAAAGTTACAACCTCTCTTATTGAACTATAATCAGTTTCAAAATAACACAGATAGTACTAAATGTCAACGCCACCAACTCGGATGGTGTCACGGTTGGAAAACATCAGCTCATTTTTTACTACAGTTCATCTTATATCTTAAAAACATTCTATAGCACCCATTAGTTAGGGGGATAGTTATTCTGTATTTAAGTTTTAACTTAAGTACAAGAGAAACACTCATTAACTTGTCTTATTTTAAAAACCATGGGAAGTCCAATTTTCTCACCAATTAACCGACTATCATTGATCATACGCTTTGCTGTGACCAGTGATACACCAATCCAAATTCGGTTCTGATTCTTCATCAATCCTACCTTTGGTGCTACCCAATGAAGTTAGGATTTTGGATCTAGGAGTCAACCAAGACTTTACAGGTATCAGCAACATATGATAAATCAGGATCAAAGATTTATATAGATGGGAAAAGGGTGGCATCACAAAAAATTAACCCTCTAAAGGTGGATGTGGTTGATGCTATCTTTCGAATTGGTTGTGAAGTCGATGCAAAAGGTCAATTTTGGAATGGTGCTTTGGATGAGATTCGTATCTGGAGCGTTGCAAGGACAGAAGATGAAATTCGGGTTTCTATGAATTCCCCCCTAACAGGACAAGAAGATGGTTTAGTTGGCTACTGGAACTTCGATGATGGCACAACTAAGGATCTCACAGCAATTGCCACTGTCAGTTTCTCATACCCATAGTTTCCTCCTTAACAGAACCCAACTACTCTGGGACAACATTACTGACAAAATCTTCGTTTTGGACCAAAACACGAATGTCACGGTTTTCCATAGGAAAATCCACGCGATTATTACCCAGTCGTTCCGACTCATGAAAAGAAAGAACCATTTCCAATGCGGACCGTCCATCATGTCCAGTTGAAATAGAATCCTGATTCGAATCTAGGCTGCCAACGATCTCCTCAACCGATAACGGAATAACACATCGTCCTGACCCAAAAGTATTAATCTTCTGATTTTCTGGTACATTAGGAAACAATTCCTCTTTGTTACCAACATAAATTTTGAACTGGGGAGGTCGCGTATTAGTAACTAGGATCCGTCCTTTAGATCCTATCAGTTCGAACAGATTTTGCGCTCGCCCACCATAAACTCCATTAACAATGCACTGCACATCATTTTGAAAGTGAAAATAACCACTTCCTTGGGGATCAAGGGAACCAGTACCAACTAAGCAACCAACCCCCCACTGAACATTTCCCGCAAAAAATCGAAGCATATCAAAGTAATGCGTTCCATTATTAGCTAAACCAGCGCTGAAATGAAGCGTCATCGACTGTAATACACCGATATACTCCTGAGCTATAAGTTCTTTGACTTTTCGATATTGCCAATCCCATCTACGCCCATGGTTGATACTAAGTTTGACGTTGTTCTTCTGACACATATCAATCATTTCATCAGCCTGACTTAAACTCACCGCCATAGCTTTTTCACAAAATATGGCTCTAGCACCCGACTGAGCAGCAGCAACAACCATATCTCGATGGGGAATCGGATAGGTACAAACACTAATAATATCTAAATCCTCAACGTCTAACATTTCTCGCCAATCTTCGTAAAGGCTAGAAACACCCCATCTTGCACCAAAAGCCCGACGACGCTGATCAGACATATCAGCTGCGGCCACGATACGAGTCCGATGACAATAATCGTAACATCCAGCATGTGTGTTCGGATTGCCACGATGCGTTTCCTGCTCCAACAAACTTGCAATTCGACCACAACCAATCACACCAACAGTGTAAACTGTCATTTAAGAAATCCCCTTTGATCTTAAAACGTTAGCCCCATCGTAACAAAAATCAAACTTGGGTTTCAAGACAAAACAGACAGGTTACCCAAGCGGCCATCAATAACCAAGATTTGAGAGAGACGGAATCCTCAGAAAGGGATATTAAGCCGCCTGCCAGAAAGATTACCAACTCAAACTCAATTACTTGCTAACTATCC
>DTUY01000117.1 GCA_012963885.1 Candidatus Poribacteria bacterium
TGCTTGAAAACGAATAAGAATGACTGCAGGGCGACGATTCAGAAGTAATTGATAAGGTCACAGGAAGATAGATACCTAGAAAGCACAAATCATCCGTTAATATCTTTGCAGATTATCAGAGAAGAGAAAATAAAAGAAAGGAAGACAAGATGTTTAACAAGATTTTGATGACAGTTTTTGGCCTTGTCGTAGTGGCTTCTATTTGGTCTGTTACTTTGGCGGAAGCCGGGGAAATCGTCAGCCGAGTGCAGGTAGTTCTAGTTCCAAATGAGGGTAAAGTGCCAGATGCGGAAATTGATGGCACTGGGACAATACATTTAGCTTACTTTTCCGACAGCAATGTATATTACATCAAGTCTAGCGACGATGGAAGAAGTTTTAGTTCACCCATTCGCGTCAATTCTGAAGATGGTTTTGCTTATGGTGGTGCCTACAGAGGTCCAGATCTTGCTCTGGGCATAGGTGGTAACATCCATGTGATTTGGTACAACGCAGCCTACCAGCAGAATCGACCGACTGAACATTGGGGAGTGATGTATTCACGCTTAGAGAAGGGTAGTTCTGTATTTGAAGCCAGTCGAAATCTGAATCGAAAACCTAGTGACAACTTCTCGCTTGCTGCCGATGGCACAGGTCGCGTGGCAGTCATTTGGATGGCGGGGAGTATTTATGCCAATTTGTCAGCCAATGAGGGAGAAACTTTCTCCGCGCCCTTAGATTTGAATACAGATCCGTGTGAATGCTGCGGTTCACAAGCAGTTTACACCCCCGATGGCCGTCTAGCAGTATTGTACCGCGACAAAGCTGAAAATTACAGAGACACCTATTTATCACTTCTACCAAGGGAGGGAAAGGATTTCACCTCTCTGAAAATTAGTCAGACACCTTGGTACATTACCTCCTGTCCGATGACAGGCAGTTCTTTGAAATTAGCTGGCAGCGACTTGATAGCTGGCTGGGAGACCCAAGGTCGGATTTACTTTGATCAGCTAATCCTGGATGGGCAATTGGTTTCAATGAGTGAAACTCATGTGACAGATAGTGGCAGATACCCCGTAGTCTTAAAGGCGTGGGATGGTAAAACCTTGGTGTCATGGAAAGACGGGCTTAAACTGAAATGGCAAATGTTCAATAGTGAAAAGGAAAAAGAGGAGCAGATAAAGAGTGTAGCATGCCTTGCTGTAGACCGCCCTTCTGGTGTTGTTACACGGGACGGACGATTTCTGCTCTTTCCATAAAGTGAAGGATGTCTTAAATCATTTTCCATTTTATTAACCTTCTGGTTCGTTATAGGTACTGAAGAACCGGGGTTGTCATGGCTGTAAGAAGAGACGCGTCAAATAATAGCTGATTATATGGTATCAACGGATAGACCAACCTCCAATGAGCTGGCGGTTAATCTTAGGATAGAGAAAGTCATTTCACCTTATCTAGTATTTTGTATAACGTCTGTCTGAAAGAGAGTGTAATTGATTTCTACTTTCTTGTATTTCGGCAATTGAACTGTTTACACCAATAGGAGATATAAAAAAATGGTTAGGGAAAAAATAAGTAAAAAGATATCTAACATGAGTTCGGTGCAGCAAAATGGGCTTTGTTCGTCGGTTTTACCCGTACTGGGCTTACTAGTGTTGGTTTCAGCTTGTGCAGAAATTACACTCCCGACCAACGAGTTGAATGGTATTCACGTCTCTGGATCTAGTACCGTTAAAGCCCCGCCAGATATCGCCACCATGCAGGTTGGCGTCCAAACATTTGCAGAGAAGGCTGAGGATGCAGTTGCTAAAAATAACGGCAAGGTAGAGGCCATGATTGTTGCCTTACTCGAAAAGGGAATTGCGGAAGCGGATATCCAGACCACATCATTCAATATTTCGCCACAACGAGAGTATAAAGCCAATCACCCCCCTGTAGTGATCGGCTTTAATGTAAGCAATATGTTGAGTGTGACGATTCGAAATTTAGATCGGGTAGGCCAGATTCTACAAGCAACTATTGATGCAGGCGCCAATAATGTGCATGGATTGACTTTTTCTATTGAAGATCCAACGCCGCTTAAACAGCAAGCCCGCAAACTGGCGATGGAGGATGCACTAGCGCGGGCAGAGGTCATGGCCGAAACGGCCGGAGTTAAGGTTGGCAAACCAATACAAATCCAAGAAACTTCTTGGGGTGGGCCAGTTGCTCGGTCTGACAGCCTGGAGAAAATGGGGGTAGCAGCAGATGTGCCAATTCAACCGCCTAGTGAGGTAGACCTAGTTATCAATCTACAAGTTGTATTTGAGATTCGTTGATTTCCATAGAGTGAGTTTAGGCACAGACGACTACGATGGATTTATAGTGATAAAGTCTGAGAAAAGATAATAAAATGAATAAAACTATGATTGTGATAATTTTACTTTTGAACATGCTGATTATGATGCCAGCGCAGGCTGAATCGAACAAAGGAAAACCCATGAAGAAACTGACACTTCTAATAGACAGCGAACCGGTAAAATTGATTCCATCGCCGTTGATTCAGAAAGACAGGTGG
>DTUY01000118.1 GCA_012963885.1 Candidatus Poribacteria bacterium
GCTGCTTCTCGGTATTCCTCTTCGCTGTGAAGGTGTTCCATCATTAAAGGGGTATCATGGTCCAGTTTACTAAGTTCTCGAAGGTAAATAGTATAATCCAGACGCCCTTTTCCAGGTTGAACTTCATCCAAGTGGGTAGTTAGCTGATCATGCAAGAGAATGTCTTTAGCATGACACGATTTGATATAAGGGCCAAGCTTGGCAAAACATTCCTTAATAAGACTACCGTTATTGAAATACCGTTGCGGACTGCAAATTAAGTTTACAGGGTCGAGGTGTGCCGCGCATCCCTTTCGATCAATGGCTTTTAATAACTCGACATAACTATCAGTGGAATCAGGATACATCCAGGGCATAGTCTCCAGACAATAAAAGCTACGTTGAGGATTTACTGTATCAATAATGTCTCGTACGGTCTCAACAATCAAATCGAAGGTATCTGTGGTGAGATCTGAGGAATCCGGACCATCCCATTTTTCTCCTCGTGATCCGGCAATGTTTACCGCACACTTAGCACCAATTTCATCAGCTAGTTGTAAAGATCTCTTACATTTTTCAACAGCTTCCCGTCGAATCTGTTGATTTGGACTAATCGGGTTACTCCAAGCACCTACTTCCGCAATAACGATATCAGCTTTCTTAGCAGCTCGACGGTATGCTTGAATCTCATGGTCCTCAGCATCGTAGCCAATTGGACAATAAGAAGCACGGTAACCATGATCTTTCACTGTTTCTACCCATTCTTCAGGGCTATTAGTTACACCAAATAAAGGTCCTCCTAAGCGCATTACAACTCCTGTTTATTTCATTGGTTATTATGATTGGAACAAGACAACAGTGTTTACTTAAATTCATTATTGTCATCTCCTCATCTCTATTATACACTGTAGGGCAATCCTGTAAGTTTGTGGATCTTTACTTTACTCAAAAAGTAGTGTCGGTTTCTAACGTATCTCTCAGAAAAATCGGCGTAAAATCAGTTCATTATCACACAGGAATTTTAACCAAGGGACATGATTCGAAAATACACATCCTCTGATCTGGAAATTCTGCGAGAGATCACCATTATCTGTTTTGAAAGAGTATCAATCGATAAAAATATCGAAGATGAATATGGTCTTATTAATGCTGTTGACTGGAAAACTCGCAAGGCTAAGCATATTGATGCTGATGTGGAAATCAATCCTGACGGGGTGTTTATTGCTGAGGTTGACAATCAGGTGGTTGGTTATGTTACAACACGGGTTAATCAAATCACAAAAATCGGGGAAATACCAAATTTGGCGGTACATCCGAAATTCCAGCATCAGGGATTAGGCAAGCAGTTAATTCAAGCCTCGCTAGACTACTTTCGACAGGAAGGGATGCATATGGCAAAGATTGAAACCCTTGAACAGAATCCGGTCGGAACAACATTTTACCCTAAAATGGGGTTCATTGAAATTGCACGTCAGATTCATTATGTTCAATCACTTAATCCTGAAGTGTCTGACCAGGATCAACCAAGTGATTAAGAATAAACCTGGAAAATAGGGTTTGATCTGGTAACTATCAGAAACTCATGCTATAGACAATGGAGACGGGTACGACTGGATGACTGCAATTTTGTTTCTGTCTTTATCCAGCTATGATTAGGTAGCTTAACCATTCCTGATGTGGATTCAGAATCTTGTAAGTCATACCTATGGGGATGTGAATCATGTCACCTTCAGTAATCTTCTGTTTTTCACCGTTGCTTTGGAGTATGCCACGATTTTCTAAAACATAGTAAACCTGTTCTGTATCGCCATAACACCGTTCAATTGTTTCGTTATCTGGCTGCACGGCTTCGCGATCGATGAAGTGCATTCCTCGTAAACAGTTGATTTCCTCTTCGCTTTTGTATCCTAGTTGGCGCCACCGGATGGCACCGGCACCGTCCCCTTGTGGAGGAACCTGATTCCAATTGCGAATGGTGAATTTACCACCGTTACCCTCAACATTCATGCTGATTACATGGTGTTCCAGCCAAACTTCATTCATGTCATTGAACATCTGGTGATGGATGCCTGAGGGCAGATAGATCGCATCACCAAATTTTACAGGATAGCGCTTGTTGTCAAATAGCACTTCCCCACTGCCACTGAGGATGTAGTAAACCTGTTCCATATTCTCGTGCTTGTGATGATCTGAAGTCTTACGTCCCTGAAGAGCATGTCGCGCAAAACCACCCAGCTGTTCCAGGCGATCGCGGTCATCTTCACTTCTTGACTCTCGAGTGCGTAATCCCCCCCAGTGTACAGCGCTGAGATGGGCAATTTTAGGCTGGACATCCCGCCAGTTTCTTATGTAAGCCATTCTTTAGTCCTTGGTTAATACGATATAGAAATATAGTTGAATTCATATTTTATTTTATCATATTACAAAGACGAAGCAATCGTCTGTAGCGCTCTTTCGGCAGTTAGAATCCAATAATATATCGTACTCTTTTTTTATGCCTTAATTTCGACGTGTATTCGTGTGAGATAGACACCCGAAGCTTTTTGATTTT
>DTUY01000119.1:0-15664 GCA_012963885.1 Candidatus Poribacteria bacterium
TCAACCTGTCATTGGAGGAGATCAAGATTTGAACCTAATACCGTACACATAGCCATCGGAACATACCAAGATAAGTTGTGGTTGATTGTTTCTACCGCGAGGTGCGTTTAATCTATTGCGAATATGCACTCATCTTCCATTGATTTTCATGCCGCACAAAGATCCGACCTCGAAGTGGGTATTCAGGATCCGGATGTTCAAAGCTGGTGTTAAACTCTACTTTTTGTAGTCCAGCATAATTGGGTAGGAACTTGCCAACCTTGAAAGTCCCATTTGGAGAAACCGAAGTTAAGTCTCCAGAATCATCAAAATCCAATAACGGAAATCCAAACTTCCATCTTTTAAGAGTATCATCAAGGGAACCTGTATTCGTATTTGGTAAGACAAGTTCATCGGCGAGATTATTAGATAATTGGATGTATAACTAGAGTTTCTCGTGCTCCGATAATTTTTTCCCATTTTATTTGAGGGTATAGTATATTGCCTTTAAGCAACGACCTCCCTGTTAGAAACCGATTTCCCCTAAACTGGTGCCAATCTTCTTGTTTCGACTTCAGTTTAGGGGAAACATAGAATATATATAATGCTGGGTAAAAGGAAAGCATGTTTGAACTTCAATCTTCAACAATAAAACGGCATAGTGATTGCGATCGTGGAGAAACATTTTCATAAGATGATCGAGAGAGGATTTTGTTCATATGAGGCAATCGAAACCAAGGTGCCAGGTAAAGAACATCGAGCATAGGCCTAATTTCATCCGAGTTATTAGCGGTACCGCCGTGCCAACAGCGGACATCACGAATAATAACTGTTCCGGCAGGTGCACAAACAATCGAGGACTTCATCCAATCCGGTTCATACTCAAGCTTTGGAATAGGTCGGCGAGAACGGTGAGTTCCTGGTATAAATCGAATTGCACCATTGATTGCTTTAAACTCAGTCATCAGGAAATTGACAGCAACATAGGGGGTCGGGACATCCTGAATTTTTACTTGGGATAGAGGGTCATTTAAAAGATCAGACAGATCTGAATGTAAGGGTTGAATCTTGGCACCTGGTGTCGAATAGTCTCCTCCTGCTCCAATACAGATATAATCTGAACCTCCCCACACCTGTTCAAGTATGGGAAGGATGGTCGGTAAATCTATGAGTTGATACCATTCCGGCAGATGAATGCGTTGTTGGTTGAAAGAATAGCGTGCATACCCACGATTTGCCACTTCAATTGGTATTTCTGCCATCTGATTTGCCACTTCTCGTCTGGTACCAGATTGAGCCAAGGCCAATTGATTCGGTGTAAGTGCATCCCGAATGATAACAAAACCGTCTCGATTAAAAATGGATATGGATCTGTCAATCTCCGTATGGGAAACCACCTCGAAATCAAGCATAGGTATAGGGTTTCAAAATTTGGTGATCATTGATCTTTTTTTCGACAGCAGGAATTGCTTGACATTATATCATCTATAGTAAAACATGACTGACATAAATCCTTCTATTAACTAACCTGCACTCTCTTCTTGATTAAAAGTCTAAAGGAGGCACAATGGAGACCAATATCTTAACTTTAGAACAAAAGCGGAAATGGAAGAAAAATGGATATCTTATACTGCGGAACGTTCTGTCCCAACAGGAAATCAAGAACTTAACAATGGTTGTTGATCAAATGTACCAAGAGCATCTTCAACAACCTGAGGTTAAACCGAATGCGGAATTTGACCGAAGAAACGTCATGGATGAAAATGATATCTTTCTTCCATTGATGGATCATCAGGTGACATTCCCAATTGTGTTGGAGCTAATGGATCCCTATATATTACTAGGTATGTCCGAGGTCATTGTTCGCCCACCTAATCCCGAATCAAATGGAATTTTACACACAGATGGTGGCCAAGCGATGCGACAGATAAGGGTTAGCCAAAGCAGCTTGCCGTTACAGATTAAAATCCAGTATTTTCTGACAGACCTTGAAGAGGCAGATAGCGGGAATTTTACGATTGTTCCGGGCAGTCACAATCGCCCGTTTCCAGAAGGAGGATTCAAGGATGGACCATACATTCCCGAAGCCATTCAGTTGTGCGTGCGTGCCGGCGATGCCGTTGTTTTCCCTCACGCATTGTGGCACGGTTTCGTTGCCAACAGGTCAAGAAACTCGCGTAAAACGTTAGTTTACTGTTACGTTCATCAATGTCTTCGTGCGTTCGATTATTATGATGTTTCGGATGAACTTATGGAACGCTGTACGCCAAGGCAGCGAAGGTTGATTGGTGATATCGGAGAATGGCAGCCGGGTTCTTATTTCTATTCGCCACCGGATCAGGTACAGATGATAGAAGGGATTATAGACGGATAAGTTCATGATCTAGAAAGATTTGATTCGTCCCCAAATCAAACCAAGTTTGTTTTTAGATTCCACTGAAAATGGACGGTAACCGTTTTGGAATTCCTCTGTAATTGCATCCTCGGTTAAGGCAACATCCAGGATACGGGCTTCATCAAGCAACCCAGTAAAAAAATTGTTGCCCCAAGTTCCAATAAAGACAGATCCTTCAGAGGTTCTGGCTGCTTTGGCTAGAGGTGCTTTATCAGCCTGCTCTCCGTCGATGTAACACTTTACTGCTTTCCCATCATACGTACCTACAAGAAAGTGCCAGTCATTGTTTTCCCAATCACCGTTTTTGCTAACCCATTTTACTGTATCATTAGGTTCGACTAGATACATGGAAACCGATTTGCTTCCGCCTGTTAGGTAGATTCCCCATTCGTAGTTTCTGCCGCCACCAAGATGCACCTTATAGATCAAAAACCGCCCTTTTTGCGGTAACTTGGTTTTGAACCAGATCTGAAGTGTCATCTCTTTTGACATGTTCAGGCTCTTAGAGTGTGGTACTTCAATCTTTGAAGCTCCATCAAATTCCATCGCCCCACCAAATTTACCCCCCTTTATCCACTTCGCTTTTCCTATCAGTGTTCCATGGTTATCATATTCCGATTGATCCTGAATAGTATCCTTGGTAGGTGGTTGATCAAACGACATGTAGAGAACGACGTTATCAGGCTGCAATGCTATTGCTTTTGTTAAATGCCCTAAAATCCCAATTAAAACAAGAAATCCGATTTTACGCATTTTATGCCTCCTTGGAGTTGGTATTGCGGATCATTATTCTTAACACAAGACTCATAATACTTGCATCTCTGCTGGTATGTTAGCATCAGTTGAGATATTGGTAAAGGCGATAGATAAGGTAAAAGCCGTTTCGTCATACGCATCCAACCAATGCGGGGCTTTGCATGGACTCCATATCGCGTTGCCCGGTTCCAATTCATAAATCAATATATCATCATCAGATAGTTCGGTTGGCTTTATCATAGCTTGATGTTTTTCTTCGAGCACATCGTTCGGACACCAATAGTTAGGGGATTTTAGGCTGTGAAACCTTTTTCGACCATGTAACTGCACAATTAGCACACTTGAAGGATCCCAATGATAATTGGTTGAACAATTTGGTCCACTTAGGAATAATATTGGATAGACCTTCTGCCACCTTAGTCCATGACTTTTCCACAGTTGTGTCAAAGGCAAGTATACCTGTTGTATAACCTCAGCCAAGGCGCCGTCCTTTTCTCGCATCGAGCTCAAGTCGAACAATGAGAGATGGATTGGAGTTTTCACTGCTTTGGCTAGAGGGAAGTTTCTAAAGTCGGTATCTGGTTCTTGGAGAGTCAAAAGAATACGATCTCCCTGTTCTCCTTTAGCAATTCGTGTTTTAGGGTCATGTCGTGCTTGTTCAACAACTTGACATAGGTCCGGTTTAGGAACTTCAAACGGAAACACCTCGCCGTTTACAGGATGCGCAATTGAAGTTGATAATACGGTACGGAACTGATCGAAGGTGGTAATTACACTTTCATTGCCAAACATGTCTAATTCTAATCGGGTCTCCGGCGTTTCCCGGTTTCATAGTCAATCTCAAGTAACAGCTTGAGTACTTCTTCAAGTGGAAGATTGGAATCATTTTCTGTTCGTTGGATGTATTCGCGAGTTTTGCGGTTAAAAACGCTATAAAAGGCCCTAACCTCAGGATCTGTATGGTCTCGCCAAAGATGAGTGGGAATAATCGAATCTTCGCTTAGGTAAGGTTGATGCCGGTGCCCGTAGTAAACCTGAACTGATTTCCTTTCCTGATTAGTCTTTCGCGTAGTTGCCGTGTGCAAAACGGATACATTGAATAGTATTGCCGTACCGGCTTCGCCATACAGATCCTGCATTCCTCCATGCTCAAGTTGTGATTCGGTATTTAAAACATCTTGATCTACCGATTCAGGGGATATGGAGAAGCAATGTGTTGTTTCGTCAACGTCAGCTAAATATACCATCAGCTGAATATAGTCCATCCGAAGCGGATGCTCTAACAAGTGTGAACGATCACGATGCCAACCCCGATGAAGTTCGCCATCGTATGGTTCCATATGTCGAATGCAAATCTCGGAGAAGCAGGTTTTACCTCCCATTAATTCAGATATTGGTTCCATTACTTTCGGATGCCTGAGAAGACTGTCAAATTCAGGCGAAGTTGCAAGAGCATCACAATTAATTGATTGATGATTACCGAACTTATACCAATGATATCCAGTCTCTGTCCGGTCACGATCAAATACTTTTACGAAAGTTTCTGTTTCCTTGTCATCCAGAATTTTACCTAAAGGTAAGTAACCATTTTGCTGAAAAAACTGATAATCCTCTTTTGTCACCCAATCACCTCAATATACACTTGTTCTTATACAGATATCACTTAACTCCCGTCTGCTTCACTAATACAAATCTCACTCGGTTGACCGAAAAAATGAAGCATGATACGGTAGTCCTTTCATCACTGTAGCATGCTTCACAATCTTATTCAAATTATAAAGGAGGTAGAGGGAAGATGAAAACTGAACGACTCCAAAAAAAAAACATAGATGTTGCAGTGTCTTTCATAAATGATGTTTATGCGGATACAGAAGGATTTAAGATGGTGAGCATAGAAGACCTTGAAATATCAACAGGCGCGACTGTTTTTTCTGGGTGGATGGGCAGTGAGTTAACCAGTCTCGTCTACGGCAAAATGCTGGATCCCAATCAAGGGGGCATCCACTGGGCTTGTGTTAAAAGAGATTTTAGAGGTGAATGTCATAGTCTGGAACCAATGCAGGCGTGCATTCTTGAATTAAAGGAAAAAGGGGCTGATCGAATTCATGTTTCTAGCTGGTTAGATTCCCCTTATCGGCGAGTGTTAAAGCATTTCGAGTCATCTGGAGTAAAGGTTGAACATGGGCAGCTAACCTTATTTTTAGATATGCAGCGATGCGAAAAAAAGGCCCAACCAATTAAATCTGGTTATAAGTTACACTCCTTTAGGGAAGGTGACGATCAGACTTGGGCAAAGGTTAAAAACGCAATCTTCGGCAGCTCATCCACCGCATCAGATTTTTGGACTCAAAACTTCTTGGGTGTTGATATGAGGTCGGACTTCGATCCACAAGGTTTTTTCTTTGCTGAACAGGAAGGCAATCCCATTGGGATTTGTGCTGGTCTAGTCTTGCATAACCGAAATAAAATTGGTGAATCTTATCTCGGTGGTATTGGTTGGACGGGGGTTGTAGAAGAACACAGGGGATCGGGATTAGGTCGGGCACTAATGATGAGCGCGTTAAATTACCTTGATGAAAAAGGCATTATTCTGACAGAAGTCGGCACTCAATTTCACAGGACAGCAGCACTCAATTTGTATGAAAGCATTGGTTTTCAGATCCACATTGCT
Organism: Candidatus Poribacteria bacterium; assembly: GCA_012963885.1. Taxonomy (GTDB): domain Bacteria; phylum Poribacteria; class WGA-4E; order WGA-4E; family UBA9662; genus UBA9662. Next base: position 5,802 of record DTUY01000119.1, read on the forward strand.
TCGTTTAATCTATTATTATAAACGCAATCAGGAATCAAACGCAATCAGGATACTCCTGACCACGTAAAAGTGGAAAGTCTGGTTTGTTTTCAGTATCTCCTACCCAGTTAGAATCTGCTCGCATGTAGCTAGTTACCAGTCCACGGCGACGGTAGGGGGTTTTATTTTCAAAACTCCCGTGCACAGTTAAGCTATGATGAAAACTACAACCGCCAGCTTTTAGGATTACGGGAGTCGCTTTTGATGCATCCACGCCTTGAGTGTGTAAAAAATCTCTTCGGTCATGAGGCCAGAGTCCTTTTTTATAGCTGCCAGACAACATTCGCACACAACCGTTTTCTTCTGTGGCATCATCCAGAGCTGTCCAACAACTGACCAGTGCGGAAGGACTAATCGATGTCCAATAAGCAGAATCCTGATGCCAAGAAACAATTGAGCCATGGAAAGCGGGTTTCATTAACGTTTGGGTATGAAACAGCTTAATGTCTTCTGTACCGATAAGTTCAGCGACAACGTCTAGTATCTTCGGATTATTAGCGTGCTTGAAAAGCATATCATCGTGAAGGTGCGGATCTAAAAGTTGCCAGACTTTATCACGACGTGAAACACTTTGGAGTTCTCTTGTTTGAACAGCAGCCTCCAAACGTACTCCGATTTTCTCTGCATTACAATGCTCCCCTGACGCAAGTGCGTCAATTCTTTGACGTAAATCTCCTAGTTCCTTTTTCAATAGGATGGAACCATAGATTAAGAACCCATCGCGTTCATAATTTAATTTTTGAGCATCTGTTAAAATCATTTGAAGACTCCTCTATTCACCGGAATCAGATAATGAATAACATTTAACTTTAAACCTGATCCTGAGTTGACAGCTGATACCATCCATAATAAGATGATTTTATCCTAGCACCTTGTTAGAATTAAATCAATTCCGACTGATAAAGCTTAATTTATTATATAGAATCGAATCATGGAGGGGGAAATGAAACCGAAGATTGAAAAGATTTTTCGCGCACCCTATTCAGTACCTAACGGTTTGCAGGTAATAGATGAGGGAGTATGGATTGTCGATCAAATCACTGACCGAGTCGCCTTGGTTGAACTCGCTGAATCTTCTAATTACGGTGTGACCAAACTTATCAGGGACGTACCAACCGAGTCTTCAAATACTAGCGGATTGGCGTACGGTGATGATGCTCTCTGGCTGGCTGCTAACGGTTCAGGCAGTATGTGGAGACAAGTAAGACATACCGATGCAAACGAAGGGGAGATATTGAAAGTAGATCCCCAGACAGGCCAAACCTTACAGAGATACAAAATACCAGATGGTGGTGGTACTCACGGTTTAGAATATGACCATTACGAAAACGGATACATTTGGGTCGAAACATTGAAGGATAAAGTCTTGCACAAGGTTCGTATCAGCGACTGGTCGGTTCAACACACTATCCCTCTTCCTTATGAACGTGCACATGGTGTAGTTCGGTTTGAAGATGGGATATGGGTTGTACACACGTCTGATCGGTTGATAGTCAAGCTTGATCTCGAAGACGGCAGTGAATTGGACCAGATTCACGTACCAGCTGAATATCCGGAGCCACACGGCCTTTCCCTGTCAGGAAATGATTTACTGTACTGCGATGCTACTTCTGGTTGGGTAGTGAAAATTATGTTTTAGTTTAAGCTGATCACCAAGGAGTATTGTTATGAGTAACAATCTCATTTTAGATTTAATCAAGCAAATCGATTCTAATCAGTTACGCAAGAACCTTTTTAGCTTGTCCAAGGAACCATTACCCTATCGAAAACTTAATTACACTGTGCCGGGAGATTCCAAGAACACTTTATACCAAGCAGATGATTTTATTCAGATAAAACTGGAATCCTGGGGGTATTCGGTGGAAAAAGAAGATGTAAAGGTGCGTGCTTTTAACTGTGACACTTCCAAACCAAAAGCACATCAATACGCATCCCCATCGGAAGAATCCCCTTGGTTTACAGCATATAACCTATATGCAAAAAAACTTGGTGTGACTCATCCGGAAGAAATTGTCCTTTTTTTGTCGCACAAGGATTCGCAAAGCTGGGTAGATTCACCGGGAGCCTATGATAATTGCGCGGGTACCGTTTCTACTATGGAGATTGCCCGCGTGTTGAATAACTATCCATCTCAACGGTCTATTTGGTTTTTATTCTGCAATGAGGAACATACGCCGTGGACAAGTGTAACGGCCGCGCAAAATGCCAAGTTACGTGGTGATAATCTGATTGCTGTTTTTAATTTGGACTCAATGGGAGGTAAGTCGCAGGCGGATATTGATGCCGGCCGAAAAACGAATGTTACTTTGTTCACTGAACCGGCAGGGGAACGTTTTGCTGATTTGATGGCTGAAGTTAACAAAATTTATCAGATTGGACTGACCCAACGAAAGTATCAGCGGCAGACCCCCGGCGATGATGACGGTTCATTCATCAAATCTGGTTTTCCGATGGCGGTAATGAACGTTGGATCATTCCCTTACGCTGACCCAAATTATCATTTGGAAACCGATATCCCGGAGCTGGTAGATATTTCAAACTTATGGATGTCAACCAAAGCTAGTTTGGCCGCTGGGTTACGGATTGATCTCGGCGAGATATAGAGATCGATTCCGTTTTAGACTGGAAACTATTTCTTGTAAAATCAAGGTTTTTGACCCTTTCCCCATCCAACCGGAATCCGGTAACTCGGCCATAATTATCCTGTTTGAAATATATGTGGGGGAAAAACCATTCATCACTTGTAAATCCGTCTCCATCATATGCCAACTGGATATCGTCATTTCGTCTGTGTTGTGCGATCAGTTGCCCTTCATGAGCGACGATGGAGTAGGTCGTGTCAAGTTCCTGACTATAATAATCCCCTTCAAATTTTTCCAGCTGTTCTGATGTTAAATTGGAACTCGTATCAGAATGGACTGACTTCTTCGTTTGGACTGCCTGATCCGGTTTTTGGTTTATTTCTGCTGAATCAAGTAGATTATCAAGGTGTAATTCAGCGATTTCCTTAGTCCACTCGGAGGGATTAGAAGATGCATAATTTGACAAGATGACAACGGAAAACATCTGATCAAGGAACCGAATCAAATGACTGCGAAACCCTCTCCAGGACCCGCTATGCTCGGCAATTTTCAGGCCTTTAAACGCACCTATTTGCTGCCCAAAAGCGTAGTTAACCTGTTCACCACTGTTGAGAATTCCCTGCTGATGCATTAATTCAATTACCTGATCCCCGCCGACCTGTTTATGATCAAAATTTAAGATCCACTTGGCTAAATCTTCCACTGTTGAGTAGAGGGAACTTGATCCCAGAGCAGTCAGGTTATTTACGGCATTATAAAGCTTCCCTTCATGTTGCTGGTAGGAAGAGGACCGGTTTGTGACAACCATTTGATGGTTGTCACAAAAATAGGTGTTTGACATTCCCAGCGGGTTAAAAATGTTGGACTTAGTCCAATCAGTAAATGATTGATTGGTTGATCGCTGCACCATTTCTGCCAGCAGGTTATAGCCAGTGTTAGAGTAGAGATACATCTGGCCAGGTTTAAAGTTTAAAGCTTGCTGATGCTTAACCATTTTCAAAATGTGCTGAAATGAAATAACATCATCCATCTGTACGCCAGCAAGAACCATTGATTGCACCCAATCTCTTAGCCCGCTGGTGTGGTGAACCAAGTGACGAACAGTAATTTTATCACCAAAATCAGGCACCTCGGGCAGGTGCTTTCGGATGTCGTCATCGAGCGAGATTATCTCCTCAAATGACAATTTAGCGATAGCAAAGCCTGTAAACTGCTTAGAAACCGAAGCAATGTCAAAAACTGTTGATGGTGTAATCTGGATGTCATGTTCCAGATTAGCCATGCCATAGCCTTTTTTGTAGATCACACTTCCATCTTTAATTATTGCTAATACTACTCCTGGTTTATCCTGTCCAATGTATACATCAAACAGCGCATCGACTTTTGATTCGAGTGTCATTTTTATGGTATCTTTAAGTTATTAACAATCAAGTGATATGTTTACCGTGCGTGCTGGGGGCCAGTATAGGAACGACCAAATGGTAGTCCGAACGGCTCTTCAAATGGGCGAAACGGCACCATGTCAGCAATTTCTTGCAGGGACTCAATGATGTCTGTTGGTAGAGGTCCAGCGTTAACAGATTTGACATTTTGATTCACTTCCTCTACCGATCTGGCCCCCATAAGTACGGTTGAAATATCTGGATTAGATAACACCATACGCAGAGAGGCTTCCGGCAACGAGAGTTGAATATCGTCCAGAAAAGCATAAAGTTGTTTGAATTGATTCTGTCGTTGTGGGCTCAACCACCAAGCACCTGTATCGACTTCTGGGTGTTGGCGAGACAATGCTCCCTGTTGAAGAGGTGATCCGACAACTATTCCCATGTTCTGTTTTTTTGCTTCAGGCAGAATGGCAACCGAGGCTTCACGCCAGAGCAAACTGTAATTGAATGCGGTCAAAACCACATCGTAGTTGCCCGTTGCCATAATATGAGGGAGTTGATATGCTGTTGTGCCTCCCAATCCAGTAAAACGAATAATTTTTTCAGACTTCAATTGATCTAATAGGTCACATACAGGCCCATGAAAGTTATCATAGTTATCCCACCAATTGTATTGACCTGGACGGTCTGGCTCGTGAATCATCAGGACGTCGATAGTATCGCGTTTTAGTAGGCGAAGGCTTTCTTCTACCGATTTCCGCAACAGGTCATTGTCTTTCGGGTCGAAAGGTTGCGGTCGTCCACCAATTTTGGTCGAAAGGTAATATGGCTGCGTTATGCCTTCCAGTGCGAAGCCAAGTACTTCTTCGCTATCAGCATAACTTGGCGCTGTGTCTACATAATTCACTCCTAGTTCTAAAGCTCGTTGAACGGCTTGGCAGGAATGTTCCCGATCACGTTCACCAAATTTGGACACAAATAATCCTCCCATTCCTAATATACTGACTTCAAGTCCTGTTTTGCCGAGTAGCCGTTTTTCCATCATATTCCTTTCTAGATATAAAACCAGATTTTCTTCGGGTAATTACTTTCTCACTTATTACCATTGGATTATACACCAAAATTACCGGTAAAATCTGTCAGCCCAGTGTGACGTCGGAGTGTTAAGTCTCTTGATTTACAACGTCGGGATAGGAGTACGATTGGTTTTTGGGTCAACATATTTAGATAGGTCTCGTAGAGCAATGATAGTATATTCATGGTCATTCATGAAATCCATATATGTTTTAAACTGGTCTGGGTTGGTATTGACCCAAGGATGTTCCAAAGCAGGTACACCGTGAAATGTTAACACCGTTATCCTTTCATCCTTAGCCTGCTCAAGAGCCCAAACAAAGTCATCAAAACCCCAATTCGGTCCAGATGCGCCAGTAGTAGGAATCAGTAGCCGATGATGGACTTTAGGATCGTAAGCAGGACCACGTCCCCCTTCTGATTCGTAGGGAAACTCAGGGGCTACGCCACGTCGTGCGAAACACATCCCTTTTTTTGTTAGCGACTCGACAGACTGGGAACCATGGTTATATCCAGGATAACAAAAGGTTTCAGGAACAGGGATTCCATACTGCTGACAACGTAAATCTAAATGCTCCAGATCGGCGAGGAATTCTTCCGGTGTTTGGTTGTTAACATTTTTGTGATTTCGCGTATGGTTACCTATTTCAAAACCAGCCTGATGCAGTTGACGGACTTCCTCCCAGGTTACATAATGTTCTTTATTCGTAAGAAAATTAAGTCCTTCAGTAATGTAGAAAGTTGCTCCAAATCCATACTGCTTTAGTAACGGTGCTACATAAGTGACATCCGATTTATTACCATCATCGAATGTCAAGACAACCAATCGGTTTGGTATAGTCAGGAATGACATTTGATCTCCCTTTAGTTGGTAACTTTGTAAATGAGTGAATGTGTTAGCAAAATACACATCACTACCAAGGCATGCTTTATTTAGGCTGCTGATTTTTGGTGTTTATCGTACAGTTGACGGCAATTCATAATCGGTACATTCTTTTCTCGTGCCATTTCAATCACCTTAGAACAGCTAATTGAAATAGCATACTGGAATTCCTTCGTGGTCGGTTCCCAACCGTCGCTCTGGTGGCCTGTATTGAAGAGTAAGTTGAAGTGTCATCCGGTTGCTGACACTTCAAACAGGTTAGGGAAACCATCTTGGGTATACTACAATAAGGCTGAATAAAAAGAGCCGGAATAAATAGGTTGCTCTAGTTGCCCCACACCATCGGTACGAATAAAACGGTGACCGCGGTTCCTTCTGATTCCGAGTTGCTTCGGATGTTCCCATAATCCTCTGTCAAATCCTCCGGGAGCGCAAAATCCAGGCGGCTCTGTGCCGAAATATTTTAGGATAAGTTTCGATGTTTCAGATTGCCTCGGTATTAGGCCCCAAGATGCCCATATGACTGTCAGTGTGAGAACCAATGTCAAACAGAATATCGTTATTCAACAAGTCTGCAATATCCCGACTAGCTCTTTCAAAAATTCTGCCTAGAATCAAGAAAGTTGCTGGTGCTTTATGCCGTTTAAGTACCCGGGTAATCGTATCATACTGGTCAAAGTTTCTTCCAGCCAGACTGACCAGTTTTCATCGGATTATAAGCTTGGGTTGAGCGCGTAAGCACTTAAGTTTGAAATATTAAAGTGTGTTTGAAATTATATTATAAATGTATAATATAATCCCTACAACTGAAAAGGTTTATTCATTAAGAACGAATATTGGTGAATATGAAGAATGATACTTGGCTAGGAAATGATGTATAATTATCAAGAATCAGACCTTAAACCTCTTGAGAATGGGATTTCAATTCAGGATGTAGAACAAAGAACATACTTATCTTAATGTTGAGGAGTGTTCTGAACTACTAATACAGTACGGTACTGATAGATAAGGTAAGGAACATCTACCCCTGCCTTTATTGGTTACAATCCTTGATGTTCAAACTTGTAACTGTCCGGATTATCCTCCTGTAACAACGTCTACAGCTTCAGACCAAACATATTATACCAAACATAAATCTAAGGTTGATTACCCTAAAGAGAATGTCGTTCCTTGGCGTGGCGAAAAACGCCTTTAATATTGGAAAATCCGTTCCAGTATTTTTTTGAAGACCAGCCAACTTAAAATGCTTTTTAGCAACTCTAAAAGTTATCGAGAACCCTAAGTATGCTGAATTTGCTGGTGAATCCCTATTGTCCTTAGGGATGAAAAATGGGGCAGCTACAATCAGCGGACATTTGCAGCTGCATGAAACCGCCATAAAATCCCATTAGTAGAATGTATCGAGGCAAGTCAAAAAGATATCACTCGCCGAAAACTGGAATTAATCTGGAAATGAAATTTCAACAAAAAACGGGGAACATGACTGGCATAACGATAGTATTCCAGGTGCCACTTTCGTCATGAATGGCGGTCAATTTATCTTTGATATGCCTTTTCAAAATATGCTAAAATCGGTGAGGTGAAGTGCCTTGAAAGAGCTAAGTTAATATGTATGCGAATACTGGCGATGAGATTTATCTGCCCGATGATAGGAACATGGCTCAGCAGTCAGTAAACTTTATTATACGGGACTGTTCCGTGGGCATTCTGCCTGGCCATACTATTGTGCAGTGGACGATAGCGGTCATCTTCTGGTGGCATTGATTCAGCTTGATCGGGTCATAGAGCTCAGAGACAATTGGCCGTAAATCTATTCCGATTCACCAAAACGATAACGATACCATTGGGTTTGATAATTGGTAATATTCCTTTTCGGGGAGGTCTCGTGGATGCCCAAGCACTAATTTGCGATCAGATGCAGCAATTTACGATGGAAACAGTTCAACTAAAGGATCTGAGATCAGATCAGATTGGAATTCGAACACACTACACTGGAGTCAGTATCGGTACAGAGTTTGCGTTGATTCGCGGCAAGATATCTTCGGGACCGTATCCTTTGTGTACTGGCTATATGGGTAGCGGCATCGTCGAATCCGTTGGTTCAGAAATTGACAACTTCAATGTTGGAGATCGAGTGTATTTCCGCGGTAACGCAGACATGAGAATGATGGACGGTGCCGATGTCAGCTGTGTTTCTGGCGCCCACTGTTCTTATATTGTTCTCAACCCCAATACTACCCATGGCGCAGCACACCTTCCTGCTGGGGCATCTATGGAAACGACATCTATGTTTGTTATGCCAGCTGTTGCGTTATATGGTGTGGATATGGCGAATCCACGAATGGGACAAACGGTGATAGTACATGGGACGGGATTGATTGGTTTGGGGGTTGTAGCAGCCTGTGCGAATCGCGGTTGCACGGTTGTTGCTGTTGATCTTTCGCCTAAGCGTTTAGAGATTGCTCAACAGATGGGGGCTGACTACCTGATTTATGCTGAGGATCAAGATGTGGAAACCGAAGTTATGAAGATCGTGTCTGGTGGGGCAGATTGCGTCTTCGAATGTACCGGATTGCCTGAGTACATTGATTTAGCCATCAGGCTTTGCCGACAGTTTGGCAGTTTTGTTTGGCAGGGTCACTATGGAAGTAAACCTATTGCGATGGACTTTTCGTCGCCACATGGCCGAAGGCTGCAAATGTTCTTTCCTTGCGATGACGGTTGGCAACCATGCCGACGTGCGGTGATAAAGAACATAGCCATGAGAACCCTCCAATGGGAACGGTGTATTAGTCACCGAATAGCTTGGCAAGATAGCCCCGCTATATTTGACCAAATAAACCATGGTCATAATCCCGACATCATTGGTGTGGTAATTGACTGGACAAAACCAGTAAGATAAATTTCGTAAAGGGAAGGATGTCTTGAGTACGATACTAGTCACAGGTGCTAGTGGTTTTATCGGTAAAAGCTTGAGCCGTAAGCTGGCAGAAAACCATCAGGTTATATGCTTGAGCCGAAAGGATCCTGGGCTGGAATTGCCTTGGGTCAAGGGAGCTTTCGCTTCTTTTGAGGATTTAACTCAGATTGACAGCTATCAGATTGACATACTTGTTCATCTAGGAGCTGTAACAGGAGGAATGACAGAACGTGACTGTGTTTTGGTCAATGTTGAGGGAACCCGTTGCTTGATGCGATACCTGATTAACCGCGGTTGCAAGAAATATGTTCTCGCCAGTTCTATCGCTGCTGTTGGTTTTCAAGACAGGGAATTTCGGCCTCTTCAGCTACCTGTTCCTGACGAGCACCCTTGTCTTGACCGTAGCGGTTACGGGTTGTCCAAGTATTTGATGGAAGAAATTAGCAAGTACTGCCATCGCCAGAACGAAGAGATTGATGTTATTAACTTGCGTCTCTCAAGTGTGTGCGCTGATGACAGAATGCCGCCATTGAAAGAAGTTGGTTCTCTACCAGAATGGAGTCTAGGTGGGATCACCATTATGAACTTAACTGACGCTGTCCGGGCTTTCGTAATGTCGGCAGAAGCGTCTTATCATCCTGGTGTGAGAATAATGAACGCTGCTGGTCCTAAGGCATGGACTTCTGTACCTGTTGTGGAAATCCTTAGGAATTGGTGGGGAGATGATGTTGATTTGTCTCATTTCGAGCAACCGGGACATGAATACAATTCAGTTTATGAAGTGAGTCGTATTAAGCGGGAAATCGGATTTATCGCGTCACATCTACCCGGAAAGGTCTCCTTATGAGTTTTCGTCTCTCGGTTGAAACTTGCTGGTTAGATCAACATATGCCATATATAAGCATGGGACCAGGATAAGAATCAGTGGGGTAGCAAACACGAGACCATAACCGAGTGAGAGTGCCATCGGAGCCATAAAC
>DTUY01000119.1:15674-16036 GCA_012963885.1 Candidatus Poribacteria bacterium
GCCATAAACAGTTGGAGCTACACCTGCAACCGTAGTCACAATGTTGTCATCACGATTGCTCTAAACCTGTCAGCTCCTCCCTTTGCTATCACTTCAATCAGGTTTGCCTTGGGTGAAGTCGACCTAAATTCGTTCAAATGGTCTACCATCACTAGAGAGTCGTTGACAACCACACCTACCAAACCAATAACACCAAGCATACCAGTGAAACTGAGGGGGGTTCCGTGTAAGAGGTAGGCAATGATTACACCCACAATGCTGAATGGGATTGCGCTAATAACTAGAAACGGCTGAAGGAGAGACCTAAAAAGAAGAATCAGCAGAAAATAAATGCCAACCACAGCAACAATCATAGTAATTGC
>DTUY01000119.1:16046-16544 GCA_012963885.1 Candidatus Poribacteria bacterium
AATTGCATGCCTGGCCAATCTGATTTTATATCGAATTTATTTAAAACCTGATTTGAGGCTTCTATCGGTGTGATAATATCCTGATCTACATCAGCAGTTATAATCACTGCTCGAGTCCCATTGTAATGGTAATAATCCGGCGTTCCATTTTTAGAAGCGAATTTAACTACTGTTCCGAATTTTATCAAATTACCGCGAGCGTTGGGTATTAGCAGGTTCTGAACAGTATCCAAATCCTTAACTGATTCGCTGTCACAGCATACCCGAAAATCAACTTCTTCATCCTCGTATTTGACTGTTGTAACAGTTTCACCACTGTAAGCAGTTCGAAGATTCAAGGCGATATCAGTTGCGTTTAACCCAAGCCATGAAAGTGTTTGGTAATCAATTATGACCTGAACCTGTTTTTTTTCTGATAAGTCATTCCGCTCAATATCTTTAACACCTTTGATTTTTTCTAAATAGTCAGCAATGGCGTTTGAAAGTGACATCCGCATT
>DTUY01000119.1:16554-31390 GCA_012963885.1 Candidatus Poribacteria bacterium
ACCTTTGATTTTTTCTAAATAGTCAGCAATGGCGTTTGAAAGTGACATCCGCATTGTTATTGGTCGTCCTACATCGGGACCACCAGATTCAATCTCATAACTTATTTTCTTTATTCCGGATATTAGTTTCGTTTGTTCCCTAAGTTGTTCGACAATTGCAGATGCACTTCTGAGTTGCTTGGAATATATGGGAAGATTAACCCTAATAAATGACTGATCCTTTCCAAATGTTGGAAGTAGAATCCTCTCATAGGAACCTCCTATTCGGGTAGTAAACGACTCAATTTCGCCAGGATCCAAATCCAAGATCAAATCCTCCACCTGTTTGGTGACTTTAGTTGTTTGTTCGAGATTACTACCGTCAGGAAGTTCTATAATGATGAAGAATTGTTTGGCCATTTCACTTGGAAACAGAACCACGTTAAGATTATTTTTCCCTATCTGAAATACTCCATAGAATATAAATAAAAACGATAAAATTAATAGATAGCGCCACCGTAGCAAATTGATAAGGAGATGCTGGTAAGATTTTCTTAAGCTTTCAAACCAAAGACTTGTTTTCGACTGAGAGTGAGATTTTCTTTTTAAGCTCGATGATAGGTGAGATGGCAATACAACGATGGCTTCAACTATTGAAACAATCCCATGGTTCCCGGAACAAAAAACATGGGGGCAAAGGCGCACAAAGTGGTGGAAATGGTTGTAAGTACAGGACGCCACACTTGGTACGTACCTTCAATTGCGGCTTTCTCCGGGGATTCTCCATTCTGCCATCGCGAATAAACGCTATCTGATACGATAATAGCATCATCCACAATAATTCCAAGAACGATAATCATGGATGTTAATGTAATAGTATCTAGAAATGAACCAAAAAACGGCAGCAGGAATATAGCTCCCATGAAAGTAAATGGAATACTCATCGCCACCCAGATTGATAGAGTAAAATCCAAGAATAAACGCAGAATCAGAATCACAAATATAAATCCGATAACCCCATTCCAAACCACAATGCTAAAACTGTTTTTAACTGTGGTTGATTCATCATTGGCAAATAAGATTTCAACATTTTCTGGCAAAGTTTTATTGATTTGAACTATTTTTTCCTTAATTCTGTTACAAACTCGAATATTATCAGCATCTTCGGATTTTCTAATTGATAGTACGATTGTGGGTTTGCCATTTAAATGGGGTATTATTGTGTTTTCCTCAAAGGTATCATTGATTTGAGCAATATCTTTAATTCGGGTGATGATCCCCTCCGGAGAAGACCGGATAATTACATCAGAAACTTCCATCGGGTCTTCAAACTCCGATTGGGTAATAAGACTGGTCTCAACCAAACCTGATTTTATGTTTCCTGCCGTTAACCGCAGGTTGCGGAGCTTAATGGCATTGATTGTGTCCCGCAATGGGATACTATATTGGTTAATAGAATTTGGATCTATTTCTACCACGATCTCTCGGTTACGGTATCCGATCCGATCAATTTTAGCTACGCCAGGGACTTGATCTAAATCATTTTCCAACTGGGTTGAAATCCTGCGTAGTTCTTTGTAAGGTATTTCTCCTGTTACTCCAACTTCAATAATCGGTAGTACTGATGCTTCAATTTCAGTGATTAATGGACTTTTGGGGATTTGTGAGGGCAAATCAGTGACTCTACCAACGGCATCTCGAATTTTTTGCTTTACCTTGTCAGGTTTTCTAACATTCGGATCGAGGGTAACGGTAATGCTAGAAATATTGTCCATCGACAGGGAAGTAATATAATCTATTCCAGTCAATGTCTTTAATTCTTTTTCTATTTTATTAGTAATACTGAGCTCTACATCCTCAGCAGAAGCCCCCGGATATTGGGTGAGAACCGTCATAATCCCCAAATCAAATGAAGGAAAAGTATCACGTTTGATAGTAAATACGGTACTTACTCCGGCGAGAATAACCATAAAGGTGGCGAGATAAGCAAAGGTGTGGTTTCTGGAGAAATATTCTATAATTGCGTACATCAGACAGTTAATTGGATGGTGCTAACAGCCCTTAAGTTTATTATCCAGCTGGTATTGGTGGGTTGATAAATCCCGGAATTTTATTATATGCTGAAGCAACAGCGTAATCATTCTTTGTTTCCATGTTACCTAACGGGAAAAATCTATCCTGAATTGCCATTAATAAAAACATTAACGCCACCAGAATAACTACCAGTAGATGATAGGGGATATCATCATTCATATTTAATGTTTAACTCCTTTGTTTAATAAAAAAAAACTAATGTTACAATATTAATTTGAGAGAATCAATTTTTTTTACTGATTAGGTAAATAATAGGGAATTGGTCGTATCCCGAATTATTTTTACCATTAAATGGTAACAGGCAAACTGAGGATGGCTGAAATTCAAAGTATGGGTTATCAAGAGGTAATGGCGATTTAAAAAAGAGATTGGTCAGTTTGGAAAGAAAACGGAGAGATGTTGGAAGTATAAAATTTTATTTCATTGGTGAAATGATGCCTTTTAACATTCTAAATTGGATTTTTCATACCTGATTCCTGCATTAATCCCATCTTAATATTAATTTCGGTTGAACTCCAAACCAAAAAACCGTCTAGCAGCACACGTAAAGTGTATGTTGCAAAAATGGATTCATTAAATAACAGAATTTCTACAACCTGATCCCAGATGCTGTTCGCAGTATAAAATAAGCACAAAATAATCGTTACTCTAACTATTCTTTTGAATATACCCCCTGAATCATCAGGTGTGCTTTTTAACCAAATCAAGAAAAAACCTAGGTTTAAACCTAGAAGATTGGCAGTGTATTGATAGTTAACTTTAAATGTCAGTATCAACAACAGGGGAAGAATGAAGGAATGTAGTATAAATATTTTTGTTTTTAAATTAAGCTCTATTTTCTCATCCGATCTGAAAACAAAATTCTTAAGGGATTCGTTGTAGAAGACATAACGCCAAAATATGTATAAAGAAAAAGACCCCACTAAGTATCCTCCCAATATGTCTGCTAAAAAGTGTCGACCTAAATACATTCGTGATAGAGGAATTAAGAGGATTAGCAATGCGCAAAATATTGTCAACCGAGAGTTTTTAAGAAATAATAAAATCCCCCCCCACAAAACCACTGCGTTACTTGTGTGTCCGGATGGAAATCCATAGCTATCGAAACGGTTAGTTCGTAAATATTGAATACTTTCTTTGGGAAGTAACCCAAAAAAGCTTTCTGCCCCCATTCCTTTTAGGAATGTAGGATTAAGGTAATCTTTGCCTAAAAGCTGTACTGCAGAATCTACATTAGCGGGTCTCGGTAGTGCAAAAATTTCCTTCAATAAGTTCGTTGAAATTCCGTTCCATATGGCCAAGTAAAGTAATATAAATCCGATTCTGTAATTAATTCCAAAAATAATTATGATAAAAAAAGGATAGATGAAATCACTGTAGCCAAGGCTGGTAACCAATTGGAAAAAGGTATTGAGATAATCGTTAGAGTAAGACTGAAGAAGAATGATTATTTCAGTTTGGAACATTATGATGTTATTCAGTGGTCAGGTTCATGTAGCATTTTGCCAGGTAAGCTGAAGTATTATTTGTTGTAACGTATGCATGATCAGAAAATTTTGGTTATTTCGTCGGTTTCAAAGATTGGCAATGGTTGACGCTGTCCATCTTTTTTTTGCAACCAAACACCGGCTGTAGGATTGAGCAGCCGGCCAATAATGGTGGATGGGATATTCTGTTCCGCCAGAGATAAAAGTATTCGGTTACTTTTATCAGGATCTGACGCAATTAACAAGGCACCAGATGAAATGACACCGAGTGGATCAATACCAAATTCTTGACAAAGATACTCGGTCATTTCCGATATAAGTAATTTCTCTTCCCAAATAATGGCACCAACATCAGCGGCGTGTGCTAACTCGTGAATAGCAGTGGAGACGCCTCCTTCTGTTGGGTCGTGCATAGCATGCACTCCTCCAGTATTTATGGCGATGCGTGCTTCCTCCAGCACTGAAATACCAGGATCCGTTAAGTATTTTTTTGCCCGATTGACCCAGTCAGAAGAAAAGTTTTCCAGCAAATCAGACTCACGTTCACGAGCAATAATTGAAGTTGCTTCAATACCCAATCCTTTAGTCAGAATCAGGTCATCTCCTTCTTGAGCCGATGAGGAAGTTATAAGTTTGTCTTTGGCTACTTCCCCCAACATCTGTCCAACCACAATAGGTCGGTCCAAGCCGTAAGTCACTTCAGTGTGCCCACCACACAATGAAATGTTGAAGTGCTGGCAAGCGTTGGTGATTTGATCCATAATATCACCAACGAGTTTTTCAGTAGTTTTGTTTTCGGGAAGGAGAATTGTTACCAGTAGCCATTTCGGTGTTGCTCCCATTGTTGCCAGATCATTGCTGTTAACACAAACTAAATACCAACCTATTTCATCGGTAGCGAAAGTGATAGGATCTGTTTTAATAACAAGATAAGTTGAACCGAAATCAATAACCGTGGCGTCTTCGCCCACTTTGGGACCAACAATCACAGTGGTATCAAGGTGTGACGATTTAGGAAGAATCTGCTCTAATAACCCGATCTTGAGCTTTCCTATAGGGAGTAGTAAATCGTTCATTGCAAAAAAAACTTCCTAAATTAGGTTGACGTGACACTTGCCAAATTCGGTGATTTAGGTGTATACGTTAAACGGTATGGTAGTTGGGATTATAATGCGAGGCTAGTGCGATGATATTATGGTAGACGATCTGATTCTTCTATAATCTTCTGTAGAAATCGGTAATCGTAATATGAAAGGTTCGCACCGAAGATGATTCGTTATTTAATGACAATCAACGTAAAGTTTCATATCTGTCTCCTTTTAACAACTTAGATTTCTCAAGCTTACACCTGAGGAGTTCTTGGGATTTGTGTCTGCGGCCATACGATCTGACGACGTTCCGGTGTTAACCTGCCCAGAAGTTCAGGCGAAGGCTGATACCCATGCCGAAAGTTACCCCAGGATGGTCCGTACCGGTAAACTACAGTACGACGCTCACCATCATTGACCCTATTGGCTGAACCGTGAGTACAGCAATCAACAAAAAGAAGGGCATCACCAGCACGCATGTGTATTTCGGTAGATCCTGTCATCTGGGATGGACAGTCCCCTCTTGCCCCCATTCTAAATTGATTAAAATCAGGATTATCAAAATTACTTTTGTGACTGCCGGGAACAATTACTGTTCCCCCATCACCTGGCCCGATTTTTGTTAAGGCAATCAAAATGTTAATCTGATTACAGTGAAATTTACCATTAAGATAACGAAACTGGCATCGACTGATTCCGAGTTTCCCGCCGTTATGTAAACCAATACCTTCTCCGGATTTACGAAAGTTGATCAAATTTTCATCAATAAACATTGGCCCATGCTTTTCATCAAACGAACCTTCGCCACCGATAAAGAATCTAACCCTATCAAACCATGAGGGGTGATCAATCAGTTTTTCAAAAGGCTCTCCCGCTTCGTAAATCTGCTGATAGTTTAACCCATCGTTGTCACCATAGGTATGACCATGAATGTAACCGTGCCACTGGTTAGGATTTAAGGGTGGAATTTCATCCGCACAGGCATTGAGTTCAGCCACCTCTTGTTGAGTTAACGCCCCTTCCAAATGCAGGTAACCTTGTAGATCAAACATGTAGATATCCATGTCAATAATCATATATTCCCCTTCGTAATTTCTCCTTTATTGATTAATAAGGTCGATAGTTTCCCCACCTTCACTTTGCCAATTGGTTAGTTGCTGAATGGGTATTCGACGTAATCCGATTGACGGCGGAATATTTCCTGATGCCGTATAGAAAATGTATCCAATTTTGTCCTTGATAACCATCCTTGGCCAACCAACCCAATTTTGATCAAATTGTCCTTCTGTACCAAGGCCTGGAAGGGCTGGATTTCTCGGATAATAATCCCATTCAACTAGGTCATCTGAACGGGCCAGTCCGACTGTATCCCACCAATAGGAACCGGAGTATCCTGGTGGCGTCCAGTGGTTACATCCTTCGTACCATAGATACCATGTATCATCAATACGGTTTAATGATCGGGGTCGGATATGGACCGCGTCCCAGTTGTTCAAGGTTTCAGGGTGAACGACAGGATTATGTTTGTCAGGTTCCCAATTAATCAGGTCGCTGCTGTAAAGTAAATATCCTCGATCTCCCGACGGTCCGCGAGCAGGATCAGGGGTAAAACCAGCAAAGAATAGCAAGTATCGATGATTAGCAGCATCAATGCTTACCAAATCAAATTCGTGGGCATGGCTAAAGTGCTTATAGACTGGGTTGTTTTCATAATGATCAAAGGGACCTAGAGGCTGGTCTGCTGTTGCCAGCCCGAAACCAGTCCAATCAGGAAATTTTTGTGCTGCGTACATAATGGCAACCTTACCTTCAGGAGTGAGAACCGCTCCTCCAGGATATATATTATCGTGAGGGTAATTCGCGTCTCCCAACTTAATAATCGGTTCTGGATGAACTTCCCAGTTGATTAGATCTTGGCTGACAGCAACTCCAACGGATCGCCTGGAAGAACCTTCCTGCTTCCCTTTCATTCCAGCCATGAAGTACATGAAATATTTGTCCTCAAACTGAAGGATTGCTCCAGGGATAGCCTGTTGCTCATAGAAACCATCATTTGGTCCGTGTCGTATAACCGGTTGATTGTGTGCCTCTAACCAAGGCAAGGTCGTAACATTAAAATATTGGATGCTTGTTGTCTCTGGAACTTCTAGACCGATAAAGGATTCCCAAGGTTCATGATAATTTTCCCATTCGCCAAGTGGACCACGAATGGCTCCGGTTGCTTGATTAACCCAAAACCGGAAGTAGTTACCTTTTCTGATTATTTTGATTGTCCAAGGAAAATTACCGTCAAAACTGTATTCTTTCCAGATTGAAATTTGTTTGTCGATTTGTCGGGCAATGATAAACTTATTTTCTTGAACCTCGATATAAGCAAACCGAGACAAATCCTGATTGGCGGAAAATAATACCTTATGATAGCAACTTGAAATCGAAGATTGAATTTTCAAATTGATTTCATAGTTGCCGAGAATTTTTTGCTTTTTGATTAGGTTCATGCGATTAATTCATCCGTTTCCGTACTTTTGGTAAAAACAGAAAACTAGTTTTGACCGCCAATAAGAACGTAAACGTAAAAAAATTAGGTTTCCATTGTTGGTTTATTTTGGGAATATTGGCTTCCAGCTCCTGAGGATGTTTCAGTAATCTACCGGAATCTTTCCGTGAGTACCGGCACGATGTTTTCGTACCAGCAAACAATCCGGCTGATCGGCGGGCAGGTCTTTGTCGGGTCTTAGATCAATGTAGAAGGAAGGATTCGGCGCTTCGCCACGCACTAGGAAAAATGGGATGGGCCATTTCTCTGGTGTGAACCGTGTAGTGTTAGCATCCGCATAACGTATGGTGTATATCTTACGAAAATCTTGGCTACGATTTGAATCGCTTCCATGAATTACATAGGCATTGTGTAGAGAAAATTCACCTGGCTGAAGTTCTATATCAACGGCGGTATCAGCTAGGTCTTTATCAACCTCGACTTCAAGGGTGGTAATTGTGCTGCCATCGTCCTCTTTTACATTAACATCAAGAAGTGTTGGCTGATTAGTTCCAGGCAAGACACGCATACACCCATTTTGACGATCCGTTTTATTAAAAGCTAGCCATACCGTGCAAAGACGGTCTCCTTCCACACCATGCAACCAGTACCACTGGTCCTGATGCCAGCCGATTTCCATTTTATCCTCAATCCCTTTGATGATGAAGTGACTGAGGATAAGAATTAAATCAGATCCCAGTACAGACTCTACCGCATCCAGGATTGTGGGATGACGAGCTAAGTTTAGCCAAGTTCTCCAATGTTGGCTGCCAACATGTGGCTCAAACATGAACTGGGGTTTCTCGCCTGGTCTTAAACAATCTAACATGCCGTCCAATGTTTGTTGATGCAATTTCATTTCCTCACCGGTAAATTGTTGGCGAAAGACACAATAGCCTTCCTGGGCATACTTTAATGGATCTGTATTTGGGAGTAACTTTCTAGGTGTTAGCATTCTTGAACTCGCATTTATTAACAATGGGCAGTATATGTAAACGAGTAAAATTAAGCAATAAAAAAAGTTGTTTTTATTAAAAATAAGATTGTCATAGATCCATCATTATTCTCTTGCAAATCTTCACTGGATGCACAAACTAGAAGCAAGATATTTACCGTTTTTCTGCTTGATTTATCCATATGACATATTTAATATTATTATGTGGTGTGTTTTCTCCTTGCCGTAAGAATTATAAATAGAGTGTAAGGGATTCATCAAAGCATGAACTTGAAGTGGGATAGAAGCCTTTGGCAAAATCTTCAGAAAATCGAACCCAATCCCTGAATCAGGAACAGATTAAATCCTTTCAAGATAAAGGGTATTTGGTTATTGATCGAATAATAGATTCATCTGATTTCGATTTGTTGATCAGTGTTATTTCAGATGTTGTTGACCAGCAGGCCAAGCACTTTTATGAAGAGGGACGGATCTCTAATTTGTGCCGGGAATCCGAATTCGACACACGTTGGTATGAGATTCTGAAGCAGTTTAGTGGACAAAACGAGGTCTATGGCTGGCACACGACTGTCTGCGGAAAGCCTTTATTTGATTTGATCACTCATGATGCTGTGTTAGATGTTGTTGGGTCCTTGACCAATGATGAGATTCAATTCAACGGTGACTTTTGGGTGCGTCCGAAACTCCCATCTGAAAAGCTGACGACTCTCCCTTGGCATCAGGATAGCGCCTACATGCCGAATACTGAACATCACACGCATCTGTCCGTTTGGATGCCACTGGTCGATGTTGACCATGAGAATGGTACCCTTCAGTTTTTACCAGGAAGTCACAAAAGGGGGTTAAGGCCGCATCATCGTATTGAAGGAGAAGCTTTCAAAAGCCCGACTCGGGATCCAATAGTAGGAGATGCTGAGGTTGAGACCTTGGAAATGAAGGTTGGAGATCTGGTCATCTTTAACAACCTTGTTTTTCATCGCTCACTGATGAATCAGACCCAATCAATTCGTTGGTCGGTTGACTTTCGGTTCAGTCAAAGGGGTACCCCTTTGGCTGGATTATGGCACCAGCATATCGCCTGCATCGTCCGAAGCAGGCATTCTCCGAAGACTGTTGCCAGTTGGAGTGATTGGCAGGCACTGTGGGAATCAAGTCCTCACAAAGCTAACTTCTTGTGGTAAGTGATGGGCCCCTGTTTTATTGACTGCCACCAGTTAAGAATCATGATTGTTAATAAAGCGATAATTTGTGATCAATTTTAGTTTGTTTAGGTGCAATATACAAAACTCTTTTGATACATGGTATCTTAATATTTCAGGATATTAATCTTATCTATTAATAAATCATAAATTGGAAGAATAAATTCGATGAAAATTTTGGTATTTGGTTTGTTAGTGTTTTGCAATTTAACGAAAGCTTTTGATGAATCTTTAGTGCTGTACTTTTCCTTTGATGAGGGGCAGGGAAACAATGCCAAAGATGGATCTCTAGCCAAAAACCATAAATATATTGGGAAAACAAAATAGGTGGACGGAAAGCTAGGTAAAGCTGTGAGCTATGATGCTTCTGGTTCCTTCGAAATTCAACACCACAATAGTTTGAATGCGCTTATAAGGAAAAGGACACACAGTTAGTTACTGGCTTAACTGGGATGGTCAAGGGGCTAGTTGGTCGCCATTCCTCTCCAAAACAATTGGAGAGGAATGATAACTTCCACACTTGGGTTGGAAGTGATAGTGTATGGGACTACGAAAACAAACCGAGTGGTCAAACACATGCGGTTACAAAAATCCCGTTAGATGGGGATTGGATTCATCTGACAGTGACACATGACGGAAAAGAAACCGTTTCCTTTTACATCAATGGCAAACTTGAAAAGTCCACGAATCAACAGCAAAGGGAAATGATATTAATGTTCTTGTGGGTGATGATGGAAAAGGAAACAAAGGTGCTGGAATTCTGGATGAACTATCGATTTTCAATCGTGCACTGACAGCTGCAGAAGCAAAAACTATTTATGAAGACGGTGTAGAACCTTTCCTAGCTATAGCACCTGAGGATAAGTTAACCGCAACTTGGGGGTGTATCAAACGTGAGGCAACAAGAGAAATTCTCGTCAATTAGTTTTCATTTGAGAACTAATACATACCCTGTTACCTATCTGAAAGCTGAACTGTACTCTACTTCAATTTCAATATCAGCATCTTGCGAAATTTCTACTGGCCATAGGTTCACCTGTATCCGTCTTATCATCGCAGTGGATGGATTTTGATTGATGAACCTAGCTTCCTGCTTGCAGTAAAGGGGGTTGTCTGTCTAATGCGATCACTTGTCAGAATGGCAGCATCACTTTACCGCTGACGAACCACATCGATCTCCAATTGATCAGAAAATTCGAGCATCTTCTTCCGCATCTGACGCATTGCCCATTCCAATTTTTCCCAATCAATTCTCACTTCTTGAATGTTTTTATCCTGATTTGTTCCTAGACAAAATGGTAGATTTTTTTGTAATTCAAAAGCTGATCGCTCAATATGTTCTTGGCAAGTACCTTCTGCGTAATACCATCTGAGTCCTTTGGTCTGCTGTAGATTGATGTGACAGTGCCCTTGATCGCTGCCAAAACAATCAAAACGAAACACTTCATCATCAAAAACATATAAGGATGACGCTGGACCACGACCACCTGCATCATCTCGCCAATAAACCTCCAGTCTAACGTTATCTTGTATCGGGTATTCGACTAAATCTTTCTTTCTTTGGGAATTCATCTTTGGTCTCCTCCCGTTGTGAAGCTGTTAAAATAGTTATTATAATATAATGAGCTAGATGTACTGTCAAGACTGTGGTTGAGAATGAGAATTGAACACACCGGTTCGTACCAGCATATCTGGTCTCACCTGTGCAGCGCTGGAGTGTTTTATTGCTCCTTATAACGACTACGTGATCCGAAACGCGAAACGTGATGAATTTTGGGTTCACCTCTTTTCAGGGGCTTAGAAGTCATCCTTAGTTAAATCGTATGTCTCCTGCAATTCCTTATTCGTCATTAATGTTCTTGCCTCCACTTAGCCTTTTCCTGCTTAGTTCCATGATCTTATCCACTAATAGTTAAAGGTTCACAATTGGAATTTCTTATAGCTTCACATATAATAACGGTTAAAAATTGTATTCATCTTATAATCAGGTAGGATATAGTGTCAAGTATGCGCAGGATGGGATGGAGTAACAATCCAAACTGGATGGAACCAATTAATTGCAGCTGACAGGAGGAATTGAGAATGCTTTTTGACCTTAGGAACGGACCAGTATTGCTAGCGTCTTGGTTGTGGGGATCGTGATATCCCAAGTGCGATATCCAGTAGAAGACTTTTCTAATGATCAGGTATATCCGGTATTAATTCATTGGTGTTGATATACTGGAGACAGTCTATCCTAGCCGATCTGTTGAAGCTGATGGCAGAGAAGCTTCATCCTTCACTAAGAACTTACGGCTAGGAGAATCAGTATACTTGCGGTTTGATACGGAAAATCAGGATAGATATGGAAGGTTACTGGCTTACCTGTATCGGGCACCGGACGGTTTATTCGTCAACTTGGAGGTTGTCAGGCAAGGGTACGGCCACGCTTATACGCGGTTCCCCTTCAAACATATGGAACTGTTTAGGAATTATGAGAACCAAGCCAGAATAGCAGGTAAGGGATTATGGGGAGATGCAGTTCGTATTGTTAATCCACAAGTTGATGAAAGGTCAGGCAGCACCAGACAGATTGAAACAATTGTTTACGTGACTCGTACTAGCAAGAAATATCATCGTGATGGTTGCCGATACCTGAAAAGCTGGAGATCAATTAAGCTGGCTGATGCGGGGAGATTGTATCAGGCATGTCGGGTATGTAAACCGCCACAGTAAATTCATTAATCACATATTTCTAGCAATAGAGTCCTAATGGAATGAGAGTTGAATATGTCAGTTCGTACGACTGGTATCTCATCGAGAGCTATCCTTATTGGTCTTATATGCGCTGCGCTAGAGTGTTTGATTGCTCCCTATAATGACTACGTGATCCGGAACGTGTTTTTGGCTGGCGGACATTTCCCCGTGGGCCCTTTTTTTGTTTTTGCGATTTTAATCCTGATCGGAAATTCCATCCTAAAAAAGATCCACCCATCAGCTGTTTTAACAGCATCGGAATTAGTTACCATTTGGTGTATTATGGCAGCAGCGTCTGGCATCCCCTCGACTGGAATGATGCGGCATGCGCTTCGCCCATTGGTAGCGTACCAATATTTCGCTACTCCGGAAAACGACTGGTTAGCGCTCTTCCACCAATACATTCCAGACTGGCGGGTTGTTCGCGACGTTGATGCGATCAAATCTTTTTATGAAGGGATTTCGGAAGGTGATCAGATTCCTTGGGAAGCATGGATCATCCCGCTCGGTGTATGGACAATCTATGTATTGGTATTATACTTTGTAGTGATATGTCTGTCAGCACTTTTGCGGAAACAATGGGTTGAAATCGAGCGCTGTACTTTTCCCTTAATCCAACTGCCGGTCGAAATGGCGTCCCATCCTTTTGGGTCCCAAAAATCATTTTTCAAAAACAAAGCCCTGTGGATTGGGTTCAGCATTCCCGTTCTTATCCACACTGTGAACGGACTGCACGCCTTTTTTTCCTATTTTCCACAATTTCCTGTCAGATATTGGCTTGACCCACATCTGATTGGTCGCCCTTGGAGTGCACTGAAACCGTTTCAAATCACACTTTTTTGGTCAATGGTAGGATTCAGTTATTTACTGGCACTTGAAGTTTCTTTCAGCCTGTGGTTTTTCTTTCTATTTTATAAGACCCAATGCTTGATTGGGTCGATGCTTGGGTTTCATATCGAAAAGGGCCCGGGGGTTCAATGGACAGCCTATTCCTTCAGTGCATCTCAAGAGATTGGCGCCTGCGCAACTTTTATCATATACACTTTATGGAAATCCAAACATCACTTCAAAAACATACTTCAAAGTTTAATGGGTACAGATCCAAAATCGGATAACGAATCAGCATCCCTCCGGTGGGGAACCTGTGGTTTACTGGGAGGTGTATTGACCCTCGTTTTGCTTAACCATATAATGGGCATGTCTCTTGGGTTTTCCTTTATATTTGTTTTGGTCCTGTTAGGAATTTATATTGGGTTGACATGGCAGGTAATTCATGGTGGAATTCCCTTTGTTAACCCGTCGTATTCTGCCCACTATGTACTTTTCACCACTATGGGGTCGAAACGAATCACTCCTTCGACCATGACCTCTCTCTTTATGCACCCGGTATCTCTCACCCGTGACCTCCGTGAAATTATGATGCCCTATGTAATGAATGGGCTTAAAGCGGCGGATGAAGTCAAAGTTAAACGGCGAGGAATGTTACTTGGTATGGCGAGTGCTATGGTGATCGGCCTGATTGTATCTTGCTATTCAACCCTAAAGATTAGTTATCAGTACCGGGCACCCTACACGGGTGGGGCCGGTGACATGCGATGGTTGACCTCTGTACTGGTTGGGGTCGACAGCGGAACAGATTGGATCAATACCGGTTTTATGATCTTCGGTAGCCTATTTATGGTGTTGTTGATGTTGTTACGACGTTTCTTTCTCTGGTGGCCCCTACATCCGATCGGTTACACTATGCTGAGTTCTTGGGCTTCGTTCAAGCTTTGGTTCTCGATTTTATTGGGTTGGATGATGAAGTACGGTATTGTTAAATATGGCGGGCTGCGCATTTATCGTCAAGCGCGGCCCATCTTTCTTGGGTTGGTATTGGGTGAAATGATCTGCGCTGGAATTTGGGCTATCATCGGTATGGCTACAGGTGTCAGTACTGGGTATAGGATTCTATTAGACTAAGTTGAGATAGGGAACTGTGAAAGTTGTTCCAGAACTGGTCTTCGGATTTCCCTTCTTATCTTATTGCGGTACTTCCTCAACCACGGTTATCTGTTGATTGACTGATATGTTTTCTAATCGTTGTACAGTACCACTTGGCCAATGTATCGTTAGAGACTCAATCTTTTGGTATTGTCCTATACCGAAGGCCAATCGTGGATCATGACTAGACAGGTAGCCTGAACTTGACCGTGTTTCCTTTGTTAGGGATAGGTTACCCACTTGTAGTGTCACCTTTGCTCCAAAACCATTTCGGTTGCTTCGTACACCACCAACTTTGATTTGTAGCCAGTTATTTGATTTTTCTCGATTAGATGCTTGATTGCGGTATAGCTTGATAGGTTGGTTTAGTTGGGTAACCAATAGATCGACGTCCCCATCATTATCATAGTCGGCAAAGATCGATCCGCGACTGATTTCTTCTTCGGTTAAGAACTCTTTTTCTAATTCAGGCGACATCTGGACGAATTTTCCGCGGCCATCATTTTGAAACAGTTGGTTCCTCTGGCCATAGGTCAGCAGGTCGGACCTCAGATGGATATGTTCAGTTACGTGTCCATTGGCTACAAATATATCCAAATCACTATCATTATCGTAATCGAAAAATCCAGTGCCAAATCCGACGGGAAGGTACGTTAGATCTCCCAGATTAACCTCATAGATTGTGTCCGTGAAGGTACCGTCTCCATTGTTACGATACAGGTTGTTAGTTTCCTCAGAAAAATTGGTCACAAAAATGTCCATCAAACCGTCTCCGTTGT
>DTUY01000120.1 GCA_012963885.1 Candidatus Poribacteria bacterium
GGTGCCAAGACAGTGTAGCATTACACTGTCCATGAGGTGTGTTGATACCTCAGAGTTATCTATTGTATGGGTGTAGTACCCGTTGATAATCAAGCTAAAGACCGTTTAGTTGATGACGTCAGTAGTAATAGCCTTTCTGAATATAAATGTGGTAAATCTCAGATCCGCACGGTTGGATGTAATTGCAGTTTTTTGTCTTCTTCTGAAAAATCAGTCGACTAAAAATGCTCTCTGCATGAGATCAAACGCTATATTTTTCTATTTTCGCTTCATCCACATCAACGCCCAAACCCGGATTCGACGGCACACGAATCTTCCCATTTTCAAACCTTAATGGCTCAACCAGAATATCATCCGTTAATCCATGGTAACAGGTATCATTCGGTCCAGAAAAGTTCGGGGTTGATGCTGCGATATGTGTGATAGCAGCGGTCTTGAGTCCAAGGTCATGCGAACAGTGCATCAGACATGGTGTGTTATACGCTTCAGCAACGGCAGCCACTTTTTTAACGCGTATCATCCCACCCGCCGCCGGGGTGTCTGGCATGATAATATCCACCCCTTCATTGGCCAGCAATGTTAGAACTGTATCTGGTGTTCCCACGCCCATATTCACCAAGATACCCATACCAATTTCCATCCGAAAGTGAACCAACGCATCAAGATGCTCGGATGAGCATGGATCCTCAAAGTAGCAAACCCCAAGGTTTTTCATCCTCCGTAACACGGATTTGGCCTCTTCGGGGGAGTAACCGTTATTTGCATCTGGGCGAAGTACAGCTTCATTACCAACTTCATCCTGAATAGCTTCCGCAATTTTGAGATCATCATTAGAGTCATCACCTGCCTTTGTTTTTAGAAAACGGAATCCCCACCGATCTATATACTCACGCGCCGTTGCGGCGGATTCCGTTGGCTCTTTAAGCCCCATACAAGCACAGAAATCCACTTCATCTCGTACTTGTCCACCAAAGAGTTGGTACACAGGCAATTCGGCGTGTTTTCCGAGCGCATCCCAAAGTGCCATTTCGATTCCCGACATCGGCCCTTTGCTAATTCCTGCTAGCTCCATCGCCGCAAGCGCTCCTTCGATGTTAGCGACACGATGTGCTGCGAGAATGATATTTGGATCAGTTTCAAATTCCCCTGTGCCTTCGCCCCAACCTATGACCCCAGTATCTGTTTCGATTTTTACGATGAGTCCTGCCGCGCCTAAAGTACCGTGTCCACCAACACTCCGCCTCCCAATATATGGGCCGACAGGAGCCGCATAAGGAATTCTAACGTTGGTTGTTGCGATTTGTTTGATTCGCATTTCGTCTCCTGCTTTGAGTTGGAGTTGATATATAGCCTCAATAACCCTGTTGAATGCAATGCCACCATATAAGACGAATCCTTACGGCGATACACACATTACGTCGGATAATTTTCCAGCGCGAAAGAACAGATGCCAAAATAGTGTCACCTCGCATTACGCCCCATCAGGCAGAATGGCACAGCCTAATATAGATGGGGTAGTACCTAGGCTTATTCTGAGGCTTTGTATTCATCTCTGGCATTCCAACCTGGGTACTGCTTCTCCAATAAAGCTAATGTTTGCTTGCTATAGTATGCGTGGTCAGCCGGAGGAAATCGAAATACTTCTCTTTCTTTGGCCGACAGGGTGCCGATAAATTCTGAAAACACAGCATGTTGTCCCTTATCGGTATAATGGCGGAATCCTTCCCAATAGTGATCCGCTCGGCCCAACGCAAATCCCCAGGTAAACCGTTGTCCATTCTGCCGCAAGTAATCGCTGGCGGAATGAAGGGTATAGTTGGTAAAAATGCACAAGGTTCCCGCCGGGCAGACCAGCGACTTACATTTAGACATATCCCGATCATGTTCTTTAGCCAAGAGTCGAAGTGGTGCCTGGTCTTCATCTACCTGTTCCAGGTGAACCCAGAATCCTAGTTGACCAAATTCACGATGTGTTTCAGACTGCGGTAATAGTGAGTTGTTTCCATTATCCAAGTGAAGTCCTGAGGCATCACTACCCACGCCCCCACCTTTAAAGCCCGGGTAACGTGCAATCATACAGCCAGCCCGAAAATGTATCTGATTGGTTCGGAGCCATTTTCGGCTAAAATCCCAGGCTTGATGGTCGACGATACCACGCAGCAAGGCCATTTCAGATGGAGGAAATTCAGTCAAGATGGCTCGATTGGCAGGGGGGGTGTCTTTCACTTCTTCCCAGGTGGGAAGTATTCTCCGTTGGGCGGCTTGCATTTCTTTTAGCTGTTGACCAGCATAGTATTCTGGAATAATCAGGTAACCACATTCTTCAAGTCTTTCTAAGTGATCGGCGTTCAACTCCCTAGGCATGTAGATCTTCCTCTATGGCTTTTTGTCGGTTGTATTCTAAAATGGTTGTCTATTCTGTTAGTTTTAACAGAGTTTAGTGACAACCTATCTTGTCTTTTAGGGACGCAGTGTCTATCCTTTCCTATTTCCCGCACTCGATTAACTTTCTCTGGTTATATAATAA
>DTUY01000121.1 GCA_012963885.1 Candidatus Poribacteria bacterium
TCAAATTTCCCATGATTGTTTTTGCCCGATTTGTCATCTACGGTGTCTCCACTACCTTCAAATGGAAAATACAACACCAGTTCCTGCGCTCCCGCCTGAACAGGTTGAAAAAGTGTGGCCAAAAGAAAAAATAATATAAAACGTTTCATGATGTGTTCCTCCAATCATCTTTGTGAAATTGAAAATTATTTAGTCAAAGCATTCCAGACGATACTCTCGGATAAAAAAGCCTGAGTCAACCATGGAACAGGAAAATTGTAACACCGATCTGATAGATCAACAATGGCAATACCTACAGCCCTATCTACCAAGTCCTGATCCACGAAGGACACATCCAGGCCAATGGGATTAAGTAACAGGTTTGAACTTGAAGAAAAACGCATCATGCTTGGGCTTCAAGTTGTTCGACACTTAAAGAGTTTTCACCAAAGATAAGGGAAAACATCGATCCACCGCTTGATTTGGTAGCAGCATCCATATAACAGATACTAAACGCACGGCGCGGGATATCAGTATGGTTCGTGCTCGAACTGTGAAGTGTCCAGTTGTGCAACAGTACCACCTCACCAGCTTCCAACTCAACCGGCATTGGCTCATATTCGACTAAGAGATCATCAATCTGTTCCTGAGTCAGGAATCCGGATCCGTTAGATGGATTGATCAACTTATTATGAGATCTGGGTATAATGTGAATACAACCATTTTCAACAGTGGCAGGATCTAATGCCGTGTAGATCGTAATCTGCGGATCTATATCAAGATCGGTCCACCTATCCTGATGCCAAGTTAAACGGGTGCCTTCTTGAGCAGGCTTATTCATAAACATGGCGCGCAGACAAGTTATAGGGGCACCTTGACCGTAAATTCTGGTACAAACTTCTTGAAAAACTGGATTCTGCATGTATGAAAGAAACACCGGATCATACTCCAGCTTCTGAATCTTTCGATACAGCAATGTAGCGCCTTTGTGCCCAGTACTCTGAGGACCAGGCTTGCCTGTCCCCGGTTCACGGTCGAGTTGCATCATAATCTGATCATAATCGAGTGGAGCCTTACCAAGCATGATATCATCCATACGTTGCTGGATGTCGGCAAGTAGTTGGTTACTGGCTATCTGTCCAATTCGGACGTAGCCTTCATTATCAAAGTGTTCCCACTGCGCCTCTGTAATATATTGACCCATTTTCTAACCTTTCATTTAATTGCTGCAATATTATTCGCTTGTGAATAACTAAGAAGAAACCTTTTGAAAATAGAAAACATGAGATAATTGGACATTCTAAACAAAGGCAATCAAAAAGGGAAGTCAAAAACCAAGCAGAACCCATCCTTTGGACCTTCACACCTTAATTTAAAGTGACGCCAGGCCCTTTTCAAATTCCACGGAAACATTACGTGCCAGCATAACAAGCGTCATCAGCAACCTATTCATGTACCTCGGAATAGAACACGATCAATAAAACACTTCAGGAAAGAACCTTGAGCCAAGTTTTGGCAGGATGCTATAATTTTCAATCAACTTAAATCAACCCGATAAATTGAGGATAGGAGAATACCATGAGTACCAGAATTGAAAAAGACAGTATGGGAGAAATAGAGGTTCCCGCTGACAGATACTGGGGTGCGCAAACGCAGCGTTCCCTAGAAAATTTTAAAATTGGTAGTGAACGGTTTCCAAGAGAAATGATCTGGGCGCTGGGCATTGTAAAACAATCCGTGGCAGAGGTAAACATGGAACTAGGCTCACTGGACAAGAAAAAGGCAAAAACAATTTTAGAAGCGACACAGGAAGTTATTAACGGGGATCTGGACGATCACTTTCCGCTGGTTGTTTGGCAAACCGGAAGCGGCACCCAAACTAATATGAATACAAACGAGGTCATTGCCAATCGCGCCATTGAAATGCACCAAGGAGAACTGGGGAGCAAAACACCGATTCATCCCAACGATCATGTCAATAAATCACAATCAACAAATGACGCATTTCCAACCGCCATTCATGTTGCGACGGTCAACCAAATCAAGAATCACCTAATCCCAGCAGTTACCCATCTGCGAGACGCCCTACTCGAGAAAGCTGATGAATTCAAAGATATTGTAAAAATTGGCCGGACCCATCTGCAAGACGCAACACCATTGACTCTGGGCCAGGAATTCTCAGGATATGGGCAACAACTCACTAACGCGCTTAGAGCCATTGATCACGCGTTACCCCATCTCTATGAACTTCCCATCGGTGGTACTGCGGTTGGTACAGGTCTAAACACCCATCCTGAATATGCCCAGCGCGCTGCTCAGGCAATTGCTGAACGAACCAGATTTCCATTTATCACGTCACCCAACAAATTTGAAGCTCTGGGTGCCCGAGATGCACTGATTGAAGCCAGTTCAGCACTAAAAACACTGGCATGCTCTCTTAACAAAATCGCCAACGATATCCGTTGGCTCGGCAGTGGACCGCGATGCGGAATTGGCGAGATTAGCCTGCCAGAAAACGAACCAGGCAGTTCAATTATGCCCGGTAAGGTCAACCCGACACAATGCGAAGCCATGACCATGGTATACGCTCAGGTAATTGGCAACGATACTACAGTTTCGATTGCCGGTGCCTCTGGTAACTTTGAACTGAACGTGTATATGCCGGTAATGGCTTTTAACGTGTTACAATCGATACGTTTGCTTGGTGACGCTTGTAATTCATTGAATGAAAACTGCGTCGTTGGTATCACTGCCAACCTCAATCAAATTGATCATTATCTAAATGATTCATTGATGCTTGTGACGGCCCTGGCTCCACACATCGGCTATGATCAGGCTGCCGCTGTGGCTAAGAAGGCACACACAGATGGCAAAACACTTAAACAGGTAGCGGTTGAGATGGATCTCTTAACCCAAGAGGAATTCGACACAGCAGTGATACCCAGCCAAATGACACATCCTAACCTTTAAATGAATTATGGCGTGAAAAACTACCCGATTTCTAAGTTGATTGCCGACTTTGACGGAACTGTTACGCAAAAGGATACAATCAGCCCGTTGGTTTTGACTGCTGCTGAAAACCGGAGCAATCAGGACCAGTTTTTAACACAATGGGAGCAGGTAGTACAATGGTACGTTTCGCAACAGGAATCGAACGTAAAAAAATGGCTCTCAGCACCGGAATCGGCGAACCATCTGATTGATTTTCTGGAATCGTTTAAGCCAATTGAAGAAGAATCACTTCGTCGTGTTACACAGCAGCAGTTCTTGCGTGGGTTGACAAAGCATGACCTGAAACAACTCGGTCGCAACGCGTTGAAACGAGAAGGTGTTGCTAACATGTTAAAGGGACTGCAAGCATCAGCAGTAGAAATTGAGATTCTGTCAGCCAACTGGTCGAAGACGCTAATCCAAAGTGCAATGGATGGGCTGTGTGACCAAATAAGGACAAACCATCTTGTTTTTGATGATTTCGGCAAATCAACCGGTGAAATTCGACAAAACGTTACTTCCGCTCAGGACAAATTGTCTTTTTTTGAGAAGTATCGTTCTAAAACCGGCAAGACGCTTTATATTGGCGACTCAATAACGGATTTCCTAGCTATTTTGTCTGCTGATATTGGAGTGTTAATCGGTGATAACTATGTTACTCGTCAGGTCATTGATTACTTCGAAATTCCAACAGTCTCAATCACCAGCAATGAAAAATACAATCCGGAAATTCATCGACCGGGCATTATACTATTAGTCGATTCATGGTTAGATCTAGAAAATTTCCTAATACAAAATAGAGATATAATGATGGAGAACAGACCATGTCATTTACCAAGCTTTTAAATACAATCAGAGACTACAGTCATGAAGTAGATGATTTACAGACCGTAAATTCGCTTGTGAACTCGGCGTTTAAAGACTGGATTGCTTCAAAGGGAATAGGACAGGTCGTTGTCCTGGAAAACGGAAAAATAATTATGAACATCAATGGTCGGTTCAACCCTGAGATCAGTCAGATTAGCTTCCGCGGGATAACAAATTACAGCAATTTTATATCGATTGATATCGAACAGTTTACAGCCCCTGAAGAAGTTTCCAAGGCGATTGAAAAAATCCTGACATCATACCTCTCAGAGGGCGACGGCGCCTATGTTTGGATTGTTCCAGACGGATATATGGCTAGCCTAACGAAAGAAGAGAAAGAATGGGAAGCAGGCGGCGGTGGTTACTTCTCTCACGAATCCATCTGCGTATCAAATACTTCTGACTTTGACACAATATGTACAATTAAAGTTCTGTATGAGGATACCAGTCATCAGAACACTTCATGCGAGTTTACAGTAGACGCTCATCGATCAGTACACTACCGATTGGACAAGCTAAAAGCCGAAAACGACAATCCGCTAATTGCCAAAGATCAACCAACAAGCTACAAGATTACTAGCCTGAGTGCTAAGGTTGTCGTGCAAGGATCGAGAATCCTGACCTCAGGAAATCATAGCGAATTTGCCAGTTTTGGAACTGTCATGGCTTGGACACCTCAACCCTAGCTGATCGAGCTAATGGATTGCTCGTAATGTTGTGGGTAAAGCTTAATTGACGCCTTAATCAACGGAACAAGTTTCATAATTTTACCCAGAGATCCACTGGCAACAATCTGCTGTTTTGTGATTGCTTGCATAACATTGATCTCACCCATCCAGAAATAGTGGGCAACATCACCTGACATAGCTAATTCAATATCCGGTTTCTGACAAGTCTCCCCATAATGAATCGAATGTGTGCCATCTTCCACCGTTAGGAAAATTGATGATTCCGGATCATGGAAAGTGAATTTAACTTTCAGCTTCAAACTCTGAAGTTCTGCCAAGACAACCGGATCTGCTCCCATTCTGTTCAACAACCCACCAATACAACCATAAAGTTGATCTGGCGTTTCAAAAACGGACATGTACTCAGGCTAAGCCAGCCTGTTCCCAAACAGTGTCCAGCGAATCTTTAGTTGCTTGCGCCGCATCAGCTGGGGACATCTGACGGATACGTTCGTTGAATGGCTCAACTGTAGCGGGTCCATCATAACCAATCTGATGTAGAATCTTGAAAAATTCACCTAAGGGAATTACCCCTGTTTCCGCCGGCATACAACGAACATTATCAATCTGATCTTCCACATGGATACCTTGTGGTGCATCATTCACGTGAAGGCAAACGACATCCTCACACCGAAGATGTTGGAGATCAGAAAGCGTTGACTGGCAAGTATACCAATGCCATGTATCAAGTAAAAGGCCCACGTTACCTGTACCAATCGCAGCAGCTAAACCCAACATGCCATCCATGGTAAAAACAAAACCATGCTTCGCATTTGCTCGACTTGTTCGCGGACCAATGAACTCTAGTCCGAGCGAATGTCCATAATCGCGCAGTATTTCGGCTGCTGGCCCAAACCGTCCTACATGAAAATCCCAATTTTCTTGAAATGATCTTTCATTAGAGGATGGGGACACCACAGTTGCAGTGCGAAAACAACCAAGTTCAGCAGCTAACTCTGCTAATGCTGGCAAACGAGACAGGGATTCATAATATTGTTGGGATGATCCGTTCCATGCTACAGGAACCCCCCAAGTACCCATTTTTAAGCCTGCTTCTTCCCAGAGCTCTTTAACATACCCGACTGACTTCTCTTCGGCAATTTGGGATGCTTCACCAATATTGAGATCCAGCCCATCGAAACCAGCATTCTTTGCTAACTCTATACCCAAATGCATATCAGCACTTATGCTAATTGCACCTGGACTCAAATTTTTAAACATCAAACACTCCTATCCTGTTACTTTTTTCTCAGATCTCAATAATTTTAATAGAATTTACGCTGTTTGACAATAAACTATTCCGATCCTATATCCAGAAATGTCTCTACTTTTAGAACCAAACTACATCAGTCACCCCTCGTATTGGTGAACGTATTCGTGTCCCAACTCTCATCCCAACTGGTATATCAAGTGAATCGTCAACCATCAGACTGAAACCTCTTAGCAAACTCAACATATCAGGGTAATGAAGTTGGAATCAAAACTTAGGTGAACCTGAGAAAGGAATCTTATTTCTCAACCTGCTAAAACCTCCATTAGCAGTCACTAAATCATAGAAAATGCCTTAATATGGATTGAGCGGGTAACGTAATAGAGACGGTAAAGCCGCACCAATATGGTCAAAATTCATGCTAACATCAAAATCAATTCTTGTCAAATCTTGTCAAACAGGAATGGGAATTGAAATCGTTGCTTGATTTACTCTGGTTTGTAGGAAGGGCAGTGGTATGTAGTCAACCAACTCAATTGAATCTGATCGATCGCGTTTCTAAATAGAATCTTACCGTTGATTAAGATCCATTTTTTTACCATCCTGGTCTGTTAGTTGAAAACGAGGTTGATGATATCAGCGAGGCAGCTTATGCCGATGGTACCGACAATCGCTCGGGGTTGCTAGTAGCTTTGAACTTGACTGAAACCTGATGCTTAGTATCTGGATGGCAATAAAATTTAATTTCCTGTTGTCCATCCAAAATTTGAGGGATATCAACGCTCGGTTCGGCATCATAGAGAAAATTCCAGTTGAGGTCATAGACTCGGCTTGGTCGATGTCCATCGCATACTAAGTATTGGTTCGGTTCTAAGTCGATAGAAAAAATGATTTGCTCAAAACCTACCTCAAACGTTGGGTTTATAACTCTTTCATTCTGGCTAGTTGTGGGATCAGGGATTACTCGAAGAATAAATTGGAACGGCTGCATACCAAATCGGTTGGAAAAGGTCCATATTTCATCTGCGGGTTCACCCGGCTGCTTCTGTTGTTGAACATGGGTAAAAGCGTCCGTAATATCAACCTGATAAAGATCCCAACTATTTTGATCAATCTTTTCTAGATGAAACTCACTAGTCGAATGACGCAGTTTGTCACGTAGCTTGGGAGTGAAGGCTCCAGCCAGTCTGGCGTTTTCCCAATCCTTAATCGCTGCTAATATCATTGGCGTTTGGCCGTTATTTTCTAACGTATCCAATGCCGAAAATAAAGCGAAACCGGCATCGAAACCAGCACATTTGGACAGCATCCATTCAATATCACTCAGTGTGGTTGATTCCAAATCGCCAGAGGCAAGACTTAGTTGGAACCAGCCCATCATTCTCGGAAACAGGTTCCGTTCAAAATATTCTTGATTCTTGAACCGATATTCTGTTTGACCTTCACGCATGGACGCACCCCATGGTTCTCCCCAATTCATGCGTGTATGAATGTGCCAGAGATAGTGAAGTAAACGACTGGCGTCATTTACCACCTCCATGTTCCATCCATCAAAACACTGTTTGACAAATCGATGGTGTGCATATATACCATGTCCAGTTCGTTCACAGCCTTCCAGGCCATCGAATGAAATCTGCCGTAATCCCGTGCTATTAAAGAGTTCAACCAGCCTTTCTGCTAGTTTATCCTGTAGCTCAAGATTAGGAAAAAATACTTTATAAGGATGATCTATCAGTTTCCCAATCTTGGTACCGGCTGAGTGGTTGACCGGAATTGTGCCGAAAGCTCCCCGTTTACAACCTTGAAGAGTCCATGGTTTCGTTTCTGAAATTGATCTGTATTGAATCAATTCATCTTCAATGACAACCGTTGATAATGTTTGTTGCTCTTGAAATGGTGTTGGATCTACAATCTGAATTTCTGTTTCGGTCACTGAGATGTCAGATAAAATCTGGCTAATACCAAGTTTTTTCAAACGTTCCTCTGGAATTGGTGACACATAAGGGTCGTTTGTGGTAATGAAATTAGACAGTGTATGTACGCCAATTCGGATACCGCTTTCAGAAGCTTGATCAACACATCGTTTTAAACTAGCGTCACCTTCCGGAAAATTCTGCGGCTGAAGATCAAAGTGTCCCCAATTATAAAAAGGGCCGCTATGGTAAAGATACTTGAAGCCCGCCTGATGAGTATAATTCAATGCATCATCAATATTATGTTCACCAAAATCAGTAATCAAGTAGGATGATTTTGCTGTTAGCGAGGTTTTTGTCCATTCGCCATCTAGCATCGGATGCGGTAATCCTTCAGCTAACTCAATTTCGCCAATTCGTTCCAAAGCCTGTCCCACCGGGCAACCAAAGAGGGCAATCTTCGAGCCAAGAATACCACCATCCTGCTGCCGAGTATATGCTTGCAGGACGCTGCCAAAATCAGTTTGCACGGCAGTCTCTATGCTCCTGATTTGACTTTCCCATACAGAAGTGCCTACGATACTGGAGGGTTGGTATTCCTGTGGCTGTCCTCCAATAGTTTGAGGACTAAGTGCTTGAATGCCAATAGCAAACTGATCGTTGCGAACAACCCCAATAGTTTCGCCGATTATCTGGTCAATGGTTGTCGGAAAAGGTCCCCACATGATCAAATCCGCTTCCTGACCGTCAATCGCTTTTAGTTCAAAGGTCAAGTGGGTCGATTTTTGCTGTATGCTGATTGTCACCACAGTCCTTTGGTATATTAATTCCAGCATTTTGCTTGTTTGGTTATAATTCATTCTGGTTGGCACCTCAGAACCTGATTCCGTTACAAGTCGCAACAGAGGGATCGGTTCCACTTCAGGAAGGTATGCTCTGGAATATACCAGATCGTCAAAACTGATAAAGTTAGCTTCGAAATCAAAATTGACCTGAATATCGTTTGTTGTTAGACTAATTGTATTCGTTCCCATTTTTAGATTACCGATTCTTTATCGTATTTTATGATTACTAGTACTAAATACCGCCAAAATATAACTTACATATACTAATATACCTTAAAATGTAAATCGTATTATTATTACATCTGTGTTAACATGCCGTAAGATTGGATCTAAACTGAAGGAGGGATGAAGTATGAATTACTCAACTAGGTTGAGATTATTATGTGTGAGTGCGGGTCTTGTTATCTTTTTGGTACCAAGCCGCGGCTATAGCGTAAATATAGACGAAATTATGAAAACGGCTGCTGGTGTCTGGCTCTTTGATGAAGGAAAAGGCCAGAAAGCCGAGGATATTTCGGGAAACGACAACCATGGTGAACTGGTGAAAAATCCTGCATGGGTAAAAGGCAAGTTTGGCAAAGCACTGGAGTTTAACGGAAAAGACACCTGCGTTCAAACAGGACAAAAACTTCTGGATAATCTGGCAGAGTTCACCATCGTATGTTGGGTCAAGACTGGCAAGATAACCGCTAATCGCGTGGGTTTGGTCGGGCAAAACGATTCTCCCGAGTTTGGTTTTATTGACCCCGGCAGTGTTAATCTCTGGACACCGAAGTCATCGTTAACTAACCCTTGGAAGCATGGACATCCTTCTAAGGATTGGCATCACATTGCCGCTGTCGCAGCCAAGAAAAACTTGAGGGTTTACATTGACGGTAAACCCATTGAGGGAGGTGGTCCCGGTCCTCACGGAAGTTCTAATTTTAATGTAAACATTGGCGGCTGTGGTGTATGGGATGGCGCTGGCAACTGGTTTACCGGTGCAATGGATGAAGTTGCCATTTTTCATGCAGCATTAAAAGATGATGAAGTTAAAGCCATTATGGAGGATGGATTTAAAGGAATGCTGAATGTAGCAGCAAGAGGGAAACTCGCTGTCAAGTGGGGAGACGTGAAACACGAAAACTAAATAAAGAATTTTACCCTCATTCGCTTTAAATCGTTGAAGCGGATGGTTCATTCCTACAATATTCACATCTATGAATACTGTAGAGATCATAAAAAATAACAAAAAAGGTAACTACATGAAAACTGTACTAAACAAACCGATTCTTTTTTTCTTAATCCTAATAACTCTAACTACGATCTTTGTCCTTGCAGGACAAGCTAAAGTCTCTGAAGTAGATTTATCCTCTGCTGTTGGTATTTGGTTGTTTGATGAAGGCGCTGGTAACGCAACCGCAGATTTGTCCGAAAAGGGAAATCATGCCACGCTGGTAAAAAACCCCAAGTGGGTGGCAGGTAAATTTGGTAAAGCATTGGAGTTTAACGGAAAAGACACCT